>DASXWI010000633.1:0-2626 GCA_036503755.1 Saprospiraceae bacterium
CCAGCCCAATACGTTCGGAAGTAATGTCTGAGGTACCAAAGGCTCTTGTAAACTGATCCTGGTATTGTTGCATTGCACTTAATTTGGTAATGACATTTGGAAGTGACTCATTCATTTCCAACGAATCCTGAATCGGATGCAAAGCTTGTTCACGAAGTGTGGCTACACGCCCGTCCCAGAATAAACCACGGGTATGCCAGGCAAGGTTGAATGCCGCCATCGCCTGTCGACCACCCAACGTCCCATTGACACCCTCACTAAATTGCCGGATATCTGAAAACATATCCTTCTGCTGATGACAATCGGCACATGAGATGGAGCCATCCTTTGACATCGCCTTTTCATAAAACAACATTCGGCCTAGTTGCACCCCAGCTTTAGTCAACGTATTATCCGGCGGAAGCAAAGGTGGAGGTAGGGTTCCAATTTCCAGGTGGTATGGAGTAGGATCATAGGCCACACCTTGTGGTTCTTCCTCTCCACAGGCTGTGAGCAAGGAAATCAGGATCAGGGCAGGCAGGAATGATCGCTTAATAAATTGAACAGGCATGAAAAAAGGAATTGCTACTCAATGAAAATCTGATGTAAAGGTAAAAACAAGTATGGGAAGTGAATCATCACTGCAAAACTGCGTTTTGCGGAATAGGCAAATTGCAAATTTGCAATCACGAAAGCGTAAGTGAACTTACGCTTAACATATCGCTTTGAAGGATCGACTTCGTCAATCCTTCAATCTCTAAATACGTGATTCCCTTTATCCATTGCTCCTTTCATCCCTTGGTCCTTTGATCCTTTGATCCCGAAACTGGCCAATAAAAAAAGCCCAAGACGATGTCCCGGGCTTTATAAAAGGATGCAAGTTTATTATTGCTGCACAACGAGCTTGCCGCTGTAATGCGCATCATTACTTTTCGCATTTACAAAATAAGTACCTGCAGGAAATTGGGAGATGTCCATGGTCATGTCTCCTTCTGTCATTTCTATCTGCCGGATCATCTGACCTGTTGGGCCATAGATCGAAATCAATACTTCACCTTTCAATTCAAACCGAACATATCCGGATGAAGGATTCGGCCACATGATTAAATCTTCGATTGCGATTGGATCAACCGGTTCGTAGGCGGTTGTCTCATTGTAGTAGTAGAATGTTTTGTCCTGGAGAAGCCATTCGTTAGCGACATTGTCGAGGAGATAAAATGAAACAGATGCGATGTATTGATCTCTGATGAAATTATAAACCTCAAGTTTTTGTTCCCAGGTTCCGTTATCAGTCACTGCAGCTTCTTCTATCATAAATCTGCGTCCTTCCTCGTCATAACCGTATTCAAGTACATTGCTTAACATCCATTCGCCTATTTCGAAATCCATAACAAAGGATATCACAAGTTCTTGTTTGCCATCAGGGGTATAAGTGTATTCTTTTTTGCTTTCATCGATAAGGCCTTCTGACCCTTGAGATACCGAAAAGATAGACAGGGTCACTAAATGATCGGTATACCAAAAGACTTCTCTTGATCCCAGGATTTCTTCTCCCGAATCCACGAGGAAGGACTCAATGCCGGAGAGATCTCCATCTGGATTGTACTTATACTTGTCCCTGAAAACTAATGGCACTTCAAAAAGTTCGGTAGAACTCAAACTCTCACTTAATCTGTCCTCCTCATCAAATGTGTTCCACACAGCAAGCAGGCGATGCCATGCTTCCAATTCAGGTGCCCAACCAAGAACGAAAAAGGAATCAGCCTCGGTCATGCTGTTGTTGTGCGGATAGAATTCAATTTTTGAATCAGGCAAAAAGGTATTAGTCTCTTCATCGTATTCTTCTGCAAAAGCATCCACTATTCTTCCCAATTCATCATGGGTCAGTGTTGTGCGACTGAGCGGCACCCATTTCTCGAAGTCAAAGTAATACTCGGTCACTACTTCAACATCCTGCTGCGGATAGGTGTACACATTTTTTAATATTGGTGTTGAATCCTGCGGATGATTAAGTCCGTATCCATAGTAAGTCACCGTTGAGTCGAGTTGCATCTCGCTTGAGCGCGTACGAACTTTAGGTACTATTTCATAGTTTGATTTTGGTCCAGGCACATCGTACCCTGCAGCCTGGAACATTAATTTGAGTGAATATCCCCAGTGTACCGCATAAGGCTTTATACTGGCAGGTAATTGCTGCTGGCCAAATACCGGGCTCATCGCCGGTGCCAGTATCATCAGGAGTAAAAGAAAAGATTTCATGTTTTTAGATTTTAAGGTTGAACTGCTATTTTTTGTTTGATGAGTCAAAAGTATAGGCAGGTCATATCGCCTCCAATTTAAAGGCTACTGAATGGCGGTTTTGGCAGGATGAATGCCAGAAAAGAGCTATCAGCTATCAGCTATCAGCTATCAGTTTTGGCTTCCAGCTACCAGCTTCGAGCTTCCAGTGTTTAATTAGCTATCGGCTATCAGTATCCGGGAAACATGATCAACTTATTTTCATGGTTGATTAGAAAAGCACGACAGAAGTGTTGCCCCTACGGGGCAAAAGGAGATTTTTCTTGATTGGATGCTACCAACCTTTAGCCCCTACGGGGCATTGATATCCATCTCAGGAATATGACTGCCATTTGAAGACTTATCCCCT
>DASXWI010000634.1:0-5133 GCA_036503755.1 Saprospiraceae bacterium
TCGTTTACTCTCCGCCATCAATAATCATACGGTTAACAGCATACGTCCCAACCGCTGTACCTGAAGAATTTCCATCCTCAATGTCAAACCGGTAGTGGATACCACCATATAATCTTGACAATGCTGCTTCTTGTGAATATCCTTCGAAGAGAGTTGCATCATCCGGAAAAACATGTGATAATACTTCAGCTGCAGCAGCTGAAAACATGGAGTGACCAGATGTATAGCTTGGGAAGTTTGGTGTGCCAAGTATCGTTTTAAACCCTGGCATAGCTTGGATCGGACGTGGGTAATGGAAATAATATTTTGCATCCCAACAAGCAATACCTGCATCCTGCATCGCCATATTGAGGTATGCCAACGCACGCGCTGCACGAAGTGGGTTATATCGATTCTTTACAATGGCATCACATGCAAATCGATTCCAATGACCGGGAGGTGTATAGGTACCCAAACCATCAGACCAAAAATTGGCTATGCGACGCTGATCATTGGTTAAGTTATCAAGTGTATTATTTAATTCGTCAGCAGCAGTCTGGAATTCGGCAGAACCTGGTTCAGGAGGCCCTGCTGGTCTTACATCTATAACATTAGGAACAAACCACAGTTTCACTGCGCTAAATTTTGGCGTAATACCTACGGGTCTTGGTGGTGTTTCCTGGTTTACCCAATGCCATCCCAAACGTGCCTGAGCATCATCGCGGATGGAGTCAGAAACAGGCTTTGGCGTTTGTGCATTTTTCATGCCGTCATTTGCAGCACGCATACGAAATACTTTACCTACTGCTCTACCAAGAGAATCACCTGCAGTAATGTCGCTGGTTACGTTCATTCCTGCCCAAATCAAACTATTTTTATGCTCTTCTGCTTTCTGAGCAATAAACTCAGCTTCGAGTGGGAATAAAACCGAAAGGAGATCTTTAGAAACGGCCGCAATCACAGCTCCTTCTGATGGATATCCAGGGAGCGCATTTTCTGGCAAGTGAGTAACAATCGTACCGTCAGCATTAAACGGAGCTGGACGGTTATACTGGTACTTGTAGTTCCAGGTAGCAATCATAGCATCATACTGCGCTGCAGCCAGGTAAGCAAAAGCTCTGCATGAATATGGCGGATGTGCAAAAGGAAATAAAGGATAGGTGCCTGGTTCCGCTGGATTTGGAGCCGGATATGAACCATCAGGTTTTGGAGCGGGTGCCAGATTATACTTGGCAGCCATCTCACGCGCAAGCTCATTCCAACGAATTAAACCGTTGCCACCCCAATAGTCAACTGCGGCTTGCTGCTCTGATGTCAAGGAAGCAGAAGCTGTTTTTACGGCAGCAAGTTCAGTTTGAAATTCAGCAGAATTTACATCCGTGGGTGCAGGAATTCCAATTTGGGATGGACTAGTTAATAAGTTAGGTGTCCATGTTCCTCCATCTTCATCAAGGGAGGCAAATTCGTATGGTGTGTAGCTTAAATAGGTTGGTAGATCTTCATCGCAAGATGTAAACCCAATAGCGATGATCACAAGAAGCACTGCATAAAACGGAAGTGCGATATATTTTTTCATCTATTTAGATTGAAGAGTGGTAAATGTTAGGGTATAATTCAATTCGTTGTTTCAGGAACTGCTTCTTTATTCCAAAGACCAAACTGATAAGTAAGTCCGGCAGTGATAGCTGTTGATTGTCCAACATTACGTCCGGTCAACACCTGGCTCCATTGACCGACAATCCCTAATCCGGGAATGAATGGAATAAAGAATTGAGCATTTGCTCCTATACGAGTGAACAGCATTTTGTTAGATGGGAAACCGACATCCTGGCGACGTATATCATGTCCACCTAAAGTGTTTAACCCATCATATGTGGCATCAATTTTAAGTGAATTCTTTAATAACCAGCTACCAACGGTGGCCCCCCAGGATACAGCATTTGGCATATCTACTTCATCAGAATAGACGCCATGCGTTGTATAATAGTAATCCCGCTCAATCTTTGCATTACCACGAATCAGGTACCCTGCCTGCCCGCGAAGAAATAATCCTTTATTTGCCTGGTAATTCAGAATACCCCTTATAGAGAAATCAGGACAGCCTAATCCTAAGCTAAATGGAGAATAGTCAGCCAGGTAATCAGAAGAAGGCAACGAAGCACCTAAGCTGACCAATGTGGAAAAAGTAGCTACACTACCAACATTTTCATAGGCAACCCCTTTAAGCCAGATGCCAACATCCTGGAAACCTTCAGATCCTCGCATTTGACCGCCGCTGGCTTCGGTCATGACATATGGGAGAGCCGCAATCACATTCAGCCGATCACCAATCCCTAGTGCAACCATAGGTATGAATGTCTGCCTTGTCAGGGTTCCAACATTTCCGTTGGAGCGTTTTAATGTGCCCTCCCAATATTCATCCCAAGTATCATGGGTATAAAGAGCGGCAAAGCATATCTGACCATTGTCCATCATGATCCCATCCACAGGCGTCTGGCCTTGAAGGAAGGAAATAGAAGATACCATCAGATATATGGAAATAGCAATGTGTATTGCGTTCTTCATCAATGAATTAATTAAGGATTTGTAAGGTTACGAAATTTGCGCTAAAATAAAATTACTTCCTGATTATCAGGCATTTCCAGCATAAAAAAATTTAATATGAAACCCTGTCGCGCAACAGTCCAAAATTAATGGCACAGTGTAAAACCAAATACAAGGGATATAGACCCTTCTGGGCCTAACTTTCACCCCCAATCAGCCACTTCTTAAATTCAGGTGATCGCTCTTTGCTTACAATGGCATCCTCTTCAGTGGGCGGGGTCAGTTTTAATTTGACCCTCGATTTTGAATAGGCGATCATTTCTTCGATGGACTCCATTTTGACAATAAACTGCCTGTTGATCCTGAAGTAATGTGATGGATCAATCATTTGTTCGATTTGATCCAAGCTTTGCTCAAGTGGATACCGTTTATTCCCTGGCAGGACTGCGAAACTGATTTTGTCGCGGGAATAGAAATATGCCACGGTATCAAGATCAATCAATTTGATGGTTTGGCCCATTTTCACAAGGATACGCTTCGCTTTTTTCAAAAAGCCTGCATCTGTAAGTTTCCGGAAAAGCTCTTCAGTTTCATCTGTCTTCTTTGAACCCTTAGACACTTTTAACAAGGCTTGTTCCAATTCCTCCTTTTTGATTGGCTTCAGGAGATAATCTATTGCATTTACTTTAAATGCTTTGAGTGCGTATTCGTCATAGGCTGTAGCAAAAATCACTGGTGATGTTATGGTGATTTTTTCAAAAATATCAAAACTGGATCCATCTGCGAGATGGATATCCATCAGGATAAAATCAGGTGGTGTGTTACTCTGAAGCCAATCCACAGCGGTCTCGATACTACTCAGGGTTCCCACTATTTCATTTCCCGGATTGATTTCACCTAATAATTTCTGGAGCCGTCTGACAGCTGCAGCTTCATCCTCAATGATTAAGATTTTCATGTTGATGCTTTTTTAATAACCGGAATACGGACGCTAAAATCTTTTTCTGTTCTTACTATCGTAACGGGTTGGTTTGTCAATAGTTGATACCTCCTCACAATGCTATCTAATCCAAATTGAGTAGAAGGTTCAGGCTTTGCTTTTGGCTGCAGGTTATTTCGGATTGTGACATATCCATCCTTGTCGGCTGTGATAAAAAGATCCAATGGATATTTTTCAGAAATCACATTATGCTTGACCGCATTTTCCACCAGCATTTGTAATGTTAAGGGCAAGATATGTCCTTCCCTGGGTGGTGGATCGATATGTAAACGAAGGTTTTGTCCATATCGCTTTTCAAGCAAGTATATATAATTCTGGACCAGTTCCCATTCTTCCTCCAGGGAAATGGATTCTTGTTCCCTATATTGAAGTATACTCCTGTAGAAATCAGACAGCTTTTCTACATATTCTATGGAGACTTCCGGTTTCATCGGGTTTTCATCGATAATCGTGATGAGTGTATTAAAACTATTGAACAGGAAATGCGGATTAATCTGTGCCTTCAAAGCGGACAATTGGGATTCGATGATATCCTTTTTGTGCAAAGCCTTGCGCCCGGATCTTTTCTCGCGAGCTTTCACTAACCAGGCAAGACCTGCGAGACCTGCTAATGAAAACAATGCGATAAACCAGTATTCCTGCCAGAAAGGTTTTTGAATAGTAAAAGAATATAAGGCCAAGGGTTCGTCCAGGAAAAACCGGTTCTCCGAAGCTTTTACAGAAAATGTATAATTGCCTGGTGGAAGATTTGAATAGGAGGCCACATTGTCTTTTGATTCCTTCCATTGCAAATCATACCCATCTAATTTGTATGCATACTTTACGGAAGAAGGCGATGTATACCATAAACCCACGTAATCAAACGTAAAATAATTTTCAGCATGGGAGAAAGTATGCTCAATGGTAAAATCGATAACGCGGTCAAAGACTTTTACTCCTGTTAGCTGTGTTTTTGGATGAATACTGAGTTGGTTTTCTGGTGAATAATATTTAATGATCATATTGCGTCCCGCTATATAAACATTGCCATCTGCGTTTACGCTTCCCGCATTAAAACCCGGCTCCAGGTCAACAATCCCGATTTCCGTACTATAATACATAAAATGACGTCGATCAGGCTCCATCACATCAATTCCATTTTGATGGGTTATCAGAATATTTCCCGTACCTGATGTAGTAATGGAAGCCAGGGCAAGACTTCCAAGCCCATCCTCAAGACCTAGTGGAATAAAGCGATCTCCATCATATTCAATCAAACCAAGATCGGGTGTATTAAACCAGAGATGTCCATTGTGATCCTCGGTGATGGAATTTACTTTTTTAAGTTCTATGCCATTCTTCGCAGACAATTGTTGGACAGATGAGCCATCTATAAAAAACAGACCATTTCCATCCGTGGCAAACCAGGCCCTGTCTTTACTATCCACATAAACCTGGTACACAAAATGAAGATTGGATTGCCAGGGATCACTCAGGAGTTCAAATTGAAGGTGGTCTTCTGCAAGAATATTTTTATCTGCCGGAAACGAAACGACACCTTCGAGAGTAGCAATCCATATCTTATCCTTTGTAGATGCCATAGACATAATGGAATATCCACCCTGCTTGAT
>DASXWI010000635.1:0-8728 GCA_036503755.1 Saprospiraceae bacterium
GTTAAGCTTAAGTTTACTTAAGCTTGTGCGTTTGCAAATTTTAATTTGCGTATAGTAAGGCATTACTCTGATATCCACGGCTTGAAAGCCGCGGTAATTCAATCTTCGCTGAGCTCAGTTATTTTTTGCGGCCTCAAGGCCGTCCTTATTCAAATTGATTTTTGTCATTCCATATCTCCTTAATCGCCGAAGCCTTTTTAAGAAGGCCGCTCAAATTCAAACGCTCTTTGAATTTTCCCTTCTTACTGTCTTACTCTCTTACTGTCTTACTCTCTTACATTTAGTAGCTTTGCCGCTTATCTCTACTAACATGTCTTCATCAAAATCCACTATTTCCATCCAGATACAGCTTGATGCCAACAGGGTGCCCGAAAAAATCGAATGGCAGGCCTCTGATGCCCACCAGGCACATCCTGCAGAAAGTAAATCAGTTTTTGTAGCCTTACTGGATAAAGAAACACTTGATACATCAACCCTCTTTCTTTGGACGAAAGAATGCCAGGTAGCCGAAATGGATCGAAAGATCTTTTATGCACTCTCTGCCATGACGGACGGATACTATAAGTCCACTCAAAACACGGCTTTGGCTAATGAGATGAGACGCTTCGTACAGTATTTCGGAGAGAAAACCGGTATTGTTACACCAGAACAGGAATGATTGGTGTATGGAACCTGTTTTATTTCACAATAATGAGGAGGGCCGACAAGCATTCAAAGCTCTCGCTTTAAAAGCGGTTGACTGGCTTACTAATTATTATAGTGAAATAGGAAAATATCCTGTTCGCAGCCAGGTGGAACCAGGAGAAATTTATAATCAACTACCTGGACAATTTCCGGAACAACCAATACAGGATAAGGCCGTATTTAAATTTCTCGATGAAGTTATTCTTCCAGGTATAACGCATTGGCAACATCCGAATTTTTATGCTTTTTTTCCATCCAACACAAGTTTTCCTTCAATAGCTGCTGAGCTCTTGACCGCAGGAATTTCCGCCCAGTGCATGCTCTGGGAGACATCACCAGTTGCGGCTGAACTTGAACAGCGATGTATGGAGTGGTTGAGGGATTTGATGGGATTGCCTTCGGGTTGGGCAGGAGTAATACAGGATACCGCTTCAACAGCTACATTGACAGCGTTACTAACCGCGAGAGAATGGAAATCCGGATTTAGAATTTCTAAGCGTGGATTTGATGGTACAATTTATCGCATCTACACTTCTGCTCATGCACATTCATCTATTGAGAAGGCAGTGAGGCTTGCAGGTTTTGGTACAGACAATATGGTCAGGATTGGTATTGATGAAAATCTTGCCATGAATCCAAATGAACTTCAGGCAGCCATCTTGCGAGATATTGAACAAGGATTTATTCCAACATGTGTTGTTTCTACAATTGGAACGACAGCCACGGGAGCCATTGACCCTATTTCGTCCATAAGTCAGATCACAAACCAATATGGTCTATGGCATCATGTTGATGCTGCTTATGCAGGTTCAACTTTAATGCTGGAAGAATTCAAGCATTTACGCGAAGGACTGGAGGGTACAGATAGTTATGTGTTTAATCCACATAAGTGGATGTTCGTGCAGTTTGATTGTAGTGCCTATTATGTAAGAGATCCTGAATTATTGATCAGGACGATGAGCATTACTCCTTCTTACCTGGTTACAGCCCAGGGTGATGTAGTAAATGATTACAGAGATTGGGGAATTCCATTGGGAAGAAGATTCAGGGCCCTCAAATTGTGGATGACATTGCAGTTATTGGGAACAGATGCTATCAAGGCAAGAATCAGGTTTCATATTGAATTATCTAAATTGGTAGAGACTTTCATTCAATCGGATAGCCGGTTGCAAATGGCATATACCCGTTCTTTCAATATTGTTGTCTTTACTATATCATCATCCATTGATCCTGATGGCACTAAAACCAGGCAATTGTATCGTGAAATCAATCAAAGTGGGAAAGCATATATGACCCACGCAGTAGTTGAAGGTAAGAGTGTGCTCAGGTGGGTACCGGGACAAACCAATACGTTAGAAAAGCATATCAGGGAAACCTGGATGTTGATTCAATCTTTGCTTGATAAAATATTGATTCCATGAGTATTCCTTCAAAACAAGATCTCCTGGATGCCAGGAAAAGAATAGGTGATATCGTTCATAAAACACCGGTACTGACTTCGTCCTCGCTCAATGAAATTATTGGTGCAGAGGTTTTCCTGAAATGCGAAAATTTCCAGCGCATGGGAGCATACAAAATGAGAGGGGCTTCACATGCAGTCAGCCGATTAAATGAAGATCAGCTCTCACATGGCGTTGTTACTCATTCATCCGGCAACTTTGCTCAAGCCATCGCCCTGTCAGCAAAATTGAAAGGGATCAAAGCAACGATTGTTATGCCTGAAAATGCACCCTCTGTAAAAGTAGAAGCCGTAAGAGGGTATGGTGCAACGATTGTCTTTAGTGGCTCTCGTCCAATTGACCGGGAATTAAAAGTGCAGGAGGTAATGGATTCCAGCGGGGCAACCTTTATCCATCCTTCCAATGATTTGCAGGTAATCCTGGGGAATAGTACTTGCGCACAGGAATTGATTGAAGAAATTCCAGATCTTGATATCATCATTGCACCTGTTGGCGGCGGCGGATTACTTGCTGGTACGGCGCTTGCTGCACATTGGTTTTCACCCTCAACCAAAGTTTGGGCTGCAGAGCCTCAGAATGTTGATGATGCCTTTAGATCTCTCCTGTCCGGTAAAATTGAAATCAATGACAACGCTGATACCATTGCTGATGGCCTTCGCACAAATCTCGGAGACATTAATTTTCCCATCATTAAAGAATTGGTCAAGAAAGTATTGTTAGTTTCTGAAGAGGAAATCATTCATGCCATGTGGTGGGTCTGGGAAAGAATGAAAATCATTATTGAACCAAGCAGTGCAGTAGCCATTGCTGCTGCGGTTAAATATACAAGTGAGTTGAAAGGAAAGAAGGTCGGAGTGATTATATCTGGCGGAAATGCAGATATAAGGGAGTTAGCAGCTAAAAGTGAGCAGTGAGAAGTGAGCAGTGAGCAGTTTTTTTGTGAGTTGTGAGTTGTGAGTAATAAATCGTGAGGCGTCAGTCGTCAGTCGTGAGGGAAATTGAAAAATCTAATTGAATAACGCTTGTCCTTTTCCGAAGGAAAAGAATAAATTGAATTGCCCCGCTCTTCTGGTTGCGGGAAGAAGTAACTGATGGTTTAAGCTGATAGCTATTCTGGTAGCTGGAAGCTCCTATTTGGGTCTCGCTACATAGATCACAGAAGATGCTTCATCTACATTTTTATTTTCTGCAAAATAGGTGTTGAGGCCTGAGATGAATCCAGCTATGGGTCCGAAGGTTTGATTCCCATTAAATTTTTCACTCAACATACTGACGTAAAAAGCATCAAGAGGCATAGCGATCTTTTCAATGAGCTTAAATTGATGCCTGGTTAATATTTTTTCCATGGATGCCGGACTAAAATGCCAAAGATGTCTCGGCACATCATAAGCTGCCCAGGTTGCTCCATATTTTTTGGCGTCTTTCGAAGTATGATTTGGAACGGCTATGATTAAAACACCTTCAGGTTTGAGTAAGGCTTTGAAATGTTCGACATATCCAGTCAAGTCCTGAACATGTTCCAATACATGCCACAAAGTGATCACATCAAAAGACTGAGGGACTAGTTGGCCAAGTTCTTCCAGTGGTTTTATTTCCAGGCTGAGTTTCTCCGATGCAACTTTCCGGGCAGTGCTATCTGGCTCCAGGGCTGTGACTTGCCAACCATTTTTTTTCATAAAATGGGCAAAATGACCTGTCCCGGCACCAATATCCAGGAGATTACCACTTTTTAAGCCAGAAACTTTAGTGACCCAATTGAGTTTCTTTTTGAGCATAAATTCCCTGGCAGTATGGTAAAGTCGGTTGATCAAGCCGGTCCTGGTATCACTGTGAGAAATGTAATTTGCAGAGGCATAATACCGTCCGATTTCCTGTTCACCAGGTTGGGGAAAGGTCATTTTCAAGTGACAATCAGCACATTCCTTCAAATCAAACCATTCCCCGGAAATACTCCAGTCCTTTACTTGTCCTGCATTTCCCCAGGCTTGAGCGCCACAACAAGGGCAGGGAGGAAGGTCTGCCGCTAATACATCTGCCAATGTCACCATGATTGCAAATGTAGGCTTCAGCCGTAGAATATCCTGCCGGAAAGGATGCCTTCACCCTAAGATTCTTATTTTTGCCGCCCTATGATCAAAAGCAAGAAGATCCGCACGATGGGGTATGTTGTGTTGGCTCTCGTTTTCAGTACTTTTATTGCTGCTAATACCTATGGCCAGACGGCTACGCTCCGCGGTCATATCTACGATGAATCCACGGGAGAAGCCATCCCCTTTTGTAATTTACTCCTTACCCAGAATGGGGCACGGACGGTAACAGACCTTGACGGGTTTTTCATTTTCTCGGATGTCCCTATTGGCTCCTATACCTTACAAGCAGACTTTTTCGGGTATGATACCATTACCTCCGAGGTAACCCTCCAGGCGAATCAAGTTAAATATCTTAAACTCTTTATTCCAGCCAGTGCGATACAACTGCAGACCATCAATGTCAGTGGAAGCCTTGAGCAAAGAAGAAACGAAGTAAATGTTTCCAGGATAACCATTACTCCAAAACAAATCAAGGCTTTGCCCTCAACAGGTGGTGAAGCAGATATTGCACAATACCTGATGGTACTGCCTGGTGTAATTTCAACAGGCGACCAGGGAGGTCAAATCTACATTAGAGGTGGATCCCCTGTACAGAACAAGATCCTGTTGGATGGGATGACCATTTATAATCCTTTCCACAGCATCGGTTTATTTAGTGTTTTTGAAACAGAAGCTATTAAATCGGCCGAAGTGCTTAGCGGTGCATTTGGTGCCGAATATGGTGGTCGTATTTCTGCTGTTGTCGATCTTAAAACAAGAGAAGGAGATAAAACGAGATTTGGTGGATTAGTCTCAGCAAGTCCCTTCCAGGTAAAAGGATTGTTGGAAGGACCTATTACTCCCTTCAATCCTGAAGGCAGAGGAAGTTCTTCATTTCTTATTTCAGGCAAACATTCCTACCTGGACAAGACTTCGCCAGTACTTTATGATTATGCTACCGAGGATTCACTCGGGCTGCCATATTCTTACACAGATATCTATGGAAAAATGTCCTTCCTCTCTGGAGATGGAAGCAAAGTGGATTTCTTCGGGTTTAGTTTTACAGATGGTGTTGATCTGGATCAATTAGCTAAGTTGGACTGGCAATCCGGTGGAGGAGGGATGAATTTTAAATTGATCCCTGGTTCATCTAACCTGATCATCTCTGGAACACTGGCGTATTCAAAATACGATATAGAACTTCGAGAACAAGACAATGCTCCTCGTAAAAATTCCATTGGAGGGTTTAATGCGCTATTTGATTTCCAATCTTTTGGCAAGAACAGCACGTTCAACTATGGTTTTGAACTTAACGGGGTGTCGACATCTCTTGAATTCAGCAATCCTGCACAAGTCACCATTGAGCAAAATGAAAACACAACTGAAATTGCGGGCTATGTGGCCTTGAGGCAGAAAGCTGGTGCACTGATTATTGAGCCAGGTTTACGCGCACAGTTTTATGCTTCCTTAGGAGACTTTTCCCTGGAGCCTCGACTTGCTTTGAAAAGCAATTTTTCAGACCATGTAAGATTGAAATTTGCAGCGGGTAGATATTCACAAAACTTAATCAGTACAGTGAATGAAACTGATGTTGTGAATTTGTTCGTTGGCTTCCTAAGTGGACCAGAGGAAACATTATACAAACCCGGTACACAAACGCCTACAAAAGATAAATTGCAGAAGTCATGGCATATGCTTGGGGGAGTGGAGTTTGAATTGGGTAAAGGCTGGGAAGTGAATACAGAAGGTTACTATAAAGGCTTTACACAGCTCATCAGCGTCAATCGCAATAAACTTAGCGAATCAGATCCTGATTTTTCCACAGAGACCGGGGATGCATATGGATTGGATGTTACCTTAAGCAGGCAAACACAGAAAATATTGATGTGGGCAACCTATTCCTTAGGTTACGTGAACCGCGATGATGGTTTCCAGGAATATCCAACGCATTTCGAAAGAAGACATAACATCAATTTCCTTATCAATTACACAATGGGACGCACCTGGGAGCTGGGCGTTAGATGGAATTATGGAGCTGGATTTCCTTTCACACTCACGCAAGGATTTTATGGTCAACAGGATGTGATTGGAGGTATTGACTCAGATGTTCTCACGGATAATCCTGACCTGGATATTATTTATTCAGGGGATCGCAATAGTGGACAACTTCCGGATTATAACCGTGTGGATATGTCGTTGAAGAAGACTTTCGAGTTTACTCGACATATGCGCCTGGAGTTGGTGGCTAGCGTAACCAATGTCTTCAATCGGGACAATATCTTTTATTTCGACAGGACGACGTATTCGAGGGTGGACCAGTTGCCGATATTGCCAAGTCTTGCGGCAACGATGCATTTCTAGAATTCTACAGGTTTAAAATTAATTTCTACGAAATATATTTCGTAGAAATACGTTTTGGGAGTGCTGATTATGAAGATGTTATGAGATTCTCCAGGCATCCCAACCTTTACGCTCTCTTTAAGTTAATTTTGCATGCAGTTTAACCCTCAGGGAAAAGTTGAATCTCCTTTGCATGTGAAAAAGCCATGGTACGATATAGGCTATCAGATTGACAGGCTGCTGATAAGCAGCTTTATCCCGCCATTCCTGGGTTCTTTCTTCATGGCACTTTTTGTCCTGATCATGCAATTCCTCTGGAAATTTATTGAAGACATTATTGGAAAAGGAGTAGGGGCCCTGGTCATCATGGAAATGTTTTTTTATAAGTCCGTTTCCTTGTTTCCACTGGCACTACCGATAGCCGTCCTTCTTGCTGGGGTTATGGTCATGGGAAACTTGGCGGAGCGGTACGAACTATCAAGCCTGAAATCAGCAGGTGTGCCATTGACAAGAATCCTGGCTCCACTCGTTGGCTTGAGTACACTGATCGGCTTTTTTTCATTTTACTGCTCCAATACCATCATTCCGATTGCTAATCTCAAGTATCAATCAAGGCTATATGATATCCGTAATCAAAAGCCTACCCTCAGCATCGAACCCGGCGTATTCAATGAAGATTTTCTTGGGTATGCCATACGCGTTGGTAAGAAACATAAAGACAAGGTTACGATTGAAGATATCATGGTGTATGATGACTCACAAAGAGCGAAAGGAAAGCTTAATGTCGTCACTGCGCAAAAAGGGAAAATGTATGTTGCTGAAGAAGATGGTGCCTTTGTGATGACCTTGTATGATGGGTATCAATATGCTGAAGCCGATGCACAGGGAAGACCTAATTCATTGCCTTTCATGATTTCTCATTTCAAGGAATGGACCCGTCGTTTTGATCTTGGGGAATTTGATCTCGATCGCACGGAGGAGGAGCAGTTTAAGTCGCATCACACGATGAAGAGTGCCCGACAGATCGCTACAGAAATTGATACCATGAATGAACAGATCATGATTGCCAGGAATGCTAATCATGTCCGTTATATGATCCTTAATGATACACTTACGGGTACAATTACCATTTATGATGGTGCTCCTCAGGATAGTGACAAGTTGACTGTCCTGGAAAAAAAGCTTAAAGGAAAAAGAATGGTTGTGGACAATGTACATGCAGATAAACGGTACGCCCAACTTAAGCTTGCACTGGATACATTAAAGGTTGGGACAAGTCCATCCTTAACGCAATTGCTACCAGCCAATCTGCAACAGGAATATAAAGGACAGGTAAACAGTAAAATTTCAATTTCACGTTCTACCCTGGACCGAAATGCGCGAACTGTAGAGCGACTCGAACTAAGTAAGCGTAAGCATATATATGAGTTGCATTGGAAATTTTCATTGGCAGCAGCCTGTATATTCATGTTATTGATAGGTGGACCAATGGGGACGATTGTTCGCAAGGGTGGTTTCGGATATCCGTTGCTGGTTTCAATTTTCTTTTTTACTTTTTTCCTGATGAGTAATATCAGTTGTAAAAAATTAAATGACGCCCAGAAGCTTCCACCTGTACTTGCGGCCTGGTTGCCTGTTATCCTCCTGATGATCATCTCTATGATCCTTACCTATAAAGCGTTGCAGGATGCAAAAATCATGGATACGGACCGGATGAAAGTATTCTTTAGCAAACTTCGCTTTCGGAAAAAAGTACAACCTGCATGAAAGCCTGGAAGGTATTTGTAGTAGGTTCGTTAATCATTATGTTGGCAGGTATCTCATTGACGTTTGCCGGAGATAAAGGTCATTTGGTAAAATGGCTTGCCATGTATCGAACTCCATTTGCGGATCAATTTTTTTATCATGTCACAAAGCTTGGTGAGGAAATTGGATTTGTGATCGTCGGTATCATGCTATGGCTCATGTCATGGAGAAAAATGGTTTTTATTCCTATCCTGGGTGGTGTCGTTACACTCTTGACATACCTTTTGAAAAAGTTTTTTCAACATGAACGCCCAAGAATTTACCTGGATAGAACCGGTTGGGATGGTCCAATGGCCGTTCTCGATTACACGCTTTTGTCAGGGCATTCTAGTTTTCCATCTGGGCATTCCATGGCGGCATGGGCTTTGT
>DASXWI010000636.1:0-5870 GCA_036503755.1 Saprospiraceae bacterium
CCCACAGGGACGTCATACACAGACAGATGGTGATTAGTAGTTTCATTCCTCAGTGGTTTTATAAATTTCTATAATGTGTTGCTAAGCGGGATCAAAGGTATTCCACCACAGAAGGAATGCGCAGAAATGGATGTTAATAAATCAGAAACTTATCGTAAGTGGAATACACTGTGATTGAAAACATGACAGACATGTCATTAGTAAATCAACACGCTATTGCAATTCATTGTAAATAAATAGTCAAAAACGTCTTGTTGATTAAATAACGCAAGCTGATCAATGCTCTTCTTACAACTCACCCCGACATTTACTCTTCTTGCAACTCACCCCCAATCCAGAGTGGGTATGAGTGTCTGTGTGAGTGTGAGAATTGGTAGAATTGGTGAGAGGGGAGTTATAATAATTCACTCCCCTTATGCTTTTTCACACGCGCACAATCGCACATTCCCACTCTGGATTGGGGGTGAGTTTTACAAAAATCATCGAAGTCAATTGCAAGGGAGGGCCCAGGGTGAGCTATTCGTAATTGTAAATTTCGCGTCAGGAGACGCGAGGATATTGCATTCAAGTCAGGGAGATCATGCCGCAGGCTTGATGGCGCTCTAGGCGCCACTTGAACGAACACTATTGACAAAATACATCTGCATCTCCCCTTTCCCTTTGACGGGAATCTTCGTGCGTTGCTCGAATATAAAATCTGGATCATCTTTAATAAACTCATAGGTGGATGAAGAAATATTCACACGGCCTGCTTCGCCATTGGTTTCCATCCGGTTTGCGGTATTGACGGTATCCCCCCAAACATCGTAATGAAATTTCTTTACCCCAATGATGCCCGCTACTACTGGTCCGGTGTGAACTCCAACGCGCATGTCAAATGCAGTTAGTCCCTTTTGCTTTCGTATTTCTTTACGTTTGTGCATGAAATCCTGGATTTCGAGGGCTGCAAGGACTGTATTTTTTACAGTGATTTCATTTGAAACCGGTAATCCACCTGCTGCCATGTAGGCATCTCCAATACTTTTGATTTTTTCAATACCATACTTTGACATGATTTCATCAAAATAGCTGTAGATCTCATTGAGGGCATCCATTAATTGCTGAGGAGGTAATCGTGCGGATACTTGTGTAAATCCAACGATGTCTGTAAAGAGAATGGTTACATTTCCAAATTCCTGTGCTTCTACTTTCCCTGTTTTCATCAATTCTTCTGCTATGCTGGCCGGAAGGATATTGAGTAACACTTCATCTGTTGCCTTCCTGGATTCCCGAGCTTTGTGAAAGAGCATATAAAGACCACCTGCTACAAGGATCAATACTATACCCATGCTTAAATACAAATTCCTGGTACCCTTGCCTTTCGTCAATTGTTTCTGGTGAGTCAATGCCAACGCCGTTTTCTCTGCCTCACGTTTTACGCTATCCTCTTTAACCTGGTTCCTGAATTCCATCACCTGGAGTTGCAGTTTTGTTTCATCTTTGGCGAGGCTATCCTGTAAAACGCTGTGGCGTTCAAAATAGGTTAATGCCATTTCGTCCATGCCTAAACCTTTGTAAGCTCTATAGAGGCAATCACAAGCATCCGTGATTTCACTCAGCACACCAAGGGATTCCGCAACACGAAGCGCTTTACCACATTCCTTTCTCGCCATGTCATGATTTCCATTTATGGTATAGGTTAATCCGCGACTAATCCAAAGCGAGGAAAGCCCAAGTTGATCATCAAGCTTTACTCTTATCCTTTCACAAGCATTGAAAGCGTCAAACATCTTTTCATGCTCGTCGAGTTCGAGGTATACTTTCGCAAGATTGGCATGAGCTGTAGCCAGGCCATACTGATCACCGGTTTCTTTCATGAGAGCTATAGCCCTAAGAAAATAATCCTTTGCCTGCGGCAGATCTTTGAGCGATTTATACACATTACCCAGATTGGAATAACAATTGGCGATGCCGCTATCATCTTTAAGCTCGATATACTTGTTCAATGCCCGCTCAAAGTATTCACGGGCATGGATAAAGTCTTTCTGTAGGGCATAGACCGATCCGATATTCAGGAAGGATGCCGCAAGGCCCTTTTCAGTAGGATCAAGTTCTTCATATTGCAAACTGCGGATGTAAAATTCCAATGCAGTCGGATAATCCCCTTTGTAGTAGTAGATATTACCAATATTGTTGTAAGCTCCTGCGATACCTGAAGTATCGTTCAAGTTCGTACGCAATTCTAACAAGCGATAAAACTTGTCCATCGCCCCGGCAAAATCATTCTTAGCGGCCAGGATACCCCCCTGTAAGTTTAGGGCATGACCGAGCCAGATACTATCCCCAACTCTTTGAGCAAATTCCTGTTCCATCAAAGAAAGCCTGAAAGCGCTGTCCGGATTATGACCCCTGATATGCTGCGCCAGCCTGTGGAGGCTCTTAAGCCTGATATCATTTGAAAGAGATTCATTCTTGTATTCTGCCCACAAACTATCCGTGTTCTGCGCAGAAAGAGGGACAAGGCAGACCAAGCATAACAGAATAATGGGGTATTTCATTTGAATGTCTTATGGAGTGTGTTTGCCAATATAATAAAAATGGCACGATTGCATCTTCAAAAGGAACTATGATGAGGTAGTGAAGTAAAATCTAATACCTTAGTGGATAACAACAAGGATAACGGACACACCATGCATAGCGGATTTATTGAATTTGGTATAATCATCCTGATCATCCTGGCTTTGGTCATGGTGGCCGATAAGCTCAAGTTGGCTTATCCTATTGTCCTGGTTGTAGGTGGTTTGTTTTTAAGTTTCTTTGCGGCCTTTCCGAATGTTGCCATTGATCCTGATCTGGTCTTTTTTATTTTCCTTCCTCCTTTGCTTTATGATGCAGCCTGGCAAGTATCGTGGAAAGAATTCTGGAAATGGAGGCGGGTGATTACGAGTTTTGCCTTCCCTGTCGTCATCCTCACGTCTTGTGTCATCGCTTATGTATCCTCGTCCCTCATTCCTGGATTCACTTTAGCTCTTGGATTTCTATTAGGAGGCATTATCGCACCGCCGGATGCTATTTCAGCGACAACCATTATGCGAAAAGTCAAAGCTCCAAAGTCCTTGGTTAGCATTGCCGAAGGGGAAAGCTTACTCAATGACGCTACTTCCCTGATTATCCTGCGATTTGCTTTAGCCGCAGTTATAACAGGGCAATTTCATTTTCAGGAAGCATCGGTTAGTTTTTTACTCGTAGTGTTTTTAGGTGCTGGTATCGGGATTGTAGTCGGTATGATCTTTTATGCCATACATAGATGGTTACCGGTGACAACGAGCATTGAAATCATTTTAACTTTCGTAACACCTTACTGCATGTATTACGCAGCAGAGCATTTTCATTTTTCAGGAGTACTCGCTGTGGTCTGTGGCGGACTTTATTTATCCAACCAGCGCCAGCACATGCTATCTTATATCAGCCGGATACAAGCCACTAATGTCTGGAATAGCATTGTATTCGTTCTTAATGGGTTGATCTTTTTACTGATTGGACTTCAATTACCTTCTATCGTCAATCAGCTAGGCGATATAAGCCTTGCCAAAGCAACAGGGTATGCAATGTTTATTTCACTGGTACTGATTATCACCCGTCTCTTTTGCGCGCTTGGCGCATCCTTATTTACACGCTTTATGAGCCAATTTATCACAGTAGCTGATCCCAACCCTGGCTGGAAAAGTCCATTGATCTTAGGATGGGCAGGCATGCGCGGGGTAGTATCTCTGGCGGCAGCACTTTCAATACCCTTAGTGCTTAGTAATGGGGATGCCTTCCCTCATCGCAACCTGATCTTATACATCACGTTTGTCGTCATCCTGGTCACACTCGTGGCACAAGGACTTTCTCTTCCCTGGTTGATCAGGAAACTTGACGTGAAAGATAAACACACCACCATCCTTCCGCACCACCAGGAAGCTATCCTGCAAAAGAAACTTGCTCATGCTTCGCTCAATGTACTTGAATCAAAATATCCCCAGGAGACTATGCACAATCTCCACCTTAAAAATCTATCAGAGCGGCTCAAAATTAATTTGAATTTTCTCCAACAACATCTTGAAGATCCCGATCCTCCTGCCATAACAGCCCTGTCAAATTTCCAGGATATCTATCTTGAATTGTTGGAAGCGCAACGAGAGATTCTCAGCGATATCAATCGCAACTCGGAGTTTGATGAAGACCTGATAAGGAAATATCTTGCCCTTGTGGATATAGAAGAACACAAGATCAGGGAAAAAAAGTTGGATTGATCGAGCTATCAGCTCTCAGCTGTCAGCAATCAGAATGGGCCGCCAGCCTCGAGCTACCAATTTCAAGCTACCAGCTTCCAGCTTCGAGACCAGCTTGATAATAGTATTATCGAAATGATTATTGCTTAAAATAATTGGATTAGGCAATTAAATGGAGCTTCGGTTATAAGGCTTTCAATCATCGGGTTTGATTTTTGAAGCACTATTTTCTTCAAACTTTGTATAATAAGATATCTTACTTTTGAAAGAAAAACCATGATGAGCACTATTAGATCCCTGGCCTTTCTTGACGAACTGAATGCAGAATACAAACCCACTCGCGTATGTCTTGAAAGAATTCCTGAAACTATATTTGAATTCAAGCCGCATCCTAAATCCATGAACTTAGGCTATTTGTCCTTGTTGGTAGCTGAGATTCCTCTCTGGATAAAACACATGATCACCGATGGAGAGATTGACTTTGTGACCTTCAATCATTTCGCGCCAAAAACCACTGAGGAGTTGGTCAATCATTTCGAAGACAATATGGAAGCCGCCCGAAATGCGTTAAAATCAACAAATGATGAAGAATTGGAAACTCCATTTTCCTTAAAAGCCAATGGCCAGCTTTTATACACCGCACCAAAAGTAAAAGATATCGGAACGACCCTAAATCACTGGGTACATCATCGCGGACAGCTTACCGTATACATGCGGTTGAATGACATCGCGGTGCCTTCGATTTATGGACCTTCTGCGGATGATAGAAATTTTGCACCTCCTAGATAAGAGCTGTCAGCTGTCGGCTATCAGCTATCAGGATGGGTTTCCAGCTACCAGAAATGAGCTTCCAGCTACCAGCTTCCAGCTTCCAGTATTTAATTTCATGTGATTATGAGCTGCATAAGCTACATAAGCCTATAAGCTGGAGTATGGCCTCGGTGTACTCCGCGGCTTAATTTAATTATGCTTTCCGCCCGGTTGCTGAGCTGTAGCACATGGATGCGCGTTAGCATGTCGAAGCATCCGCCGTTCCGCCCTTTGCCCTTTGCCCTTTGCCTATTGCCAATTGCTTATTGCTTATTTTTTTCCTCGCGCAACGTCGCAACGCCACATAGGCTTATCTATTCAATTTAATTATGCTTTCCGCCCTTCCGCCTTTCTGCCGTTCCGCCCTTTGTCTATTGCTCATTGCCTATTGCCTATTGCTTCTGCCTCGGCTTTGTAACTATCTCCTTGTTCCTTATTTCCCATCAGATAGTAGACTTCGCTGATGTAGTTGTAATATTTGACCAAATCCTTATGGCCTTTGCCACGCTGCAGGATTTTATTATTCAATGCTTTTTCAAAACACATTAAGGACTTAGCATAATCCTTCTTTTCCCTGTAGGCATTTCCGAGTCCTGCATAGGATTCAACAATCTCAGGGCTTTCTTCTCCGAATATCGATTCCCGGATATTCATGGCTTTTGTATGCGCCTCTATTGATTTGTCAAGTTCACCATGATAACGGTAAACGTTTCCTATGTTGCCATAACTAGTGGCTACCAGGGCATCATACTCACCCAGTTTTTCCAACCTGATAGAAAGTGCTTTAAAATGATAGATCAAAGATTG
>DASXWI010000637.1:0-1567 GCA_036503755.1 Saprospiraceae bacterium
TCCATTGGTCACTTAAGTGTACCAGGTGGTCCAACTTCAAAGCCACATGGCAAATATGTGATCGCTTACAACAAAATAACAAAAGATCGCTACCTGCCTACAGGTCCGGAATTAACACAGTCGGCACAATTGTACGACATATCCGGTGATAAGATGCGTTTGTTGCTTGACTTCCCAACCACGGGCGAACCTCATTACGCAGAAGCCATACCTGCCAGTATGATTACACCAAACTCTACCAAGATTTACAAGATTGAGGAGAATGAGCATCCCTACGCAGCGAAAGGTGAAGGTCAGACAAAAGTAGAACGCAAAGGAAATGAAGTACATGTGTCGATGACAGCGATACGTTCTCACTTAACTCCCGATAATATTGAAGGCGTACGGGTAGGAGATGAAGTTTATTTCCATGTTACTAACCTGGAGCAAGATTGGGATGTACCGCATGGTTTTGCCATAAAAGGTGCCACCAACGCAGAGATGTTAATCATGCCCGGCGAAACACAAACACTCAAGTGGAAGCCATTAACAACCGGTGTCGTGCCATTCTATTGCACTGATTTCTGTTCGGCACTTCACCAGGAAATGTCAGGGTATATTCGCGTGTCACCTGCCGGTAGCAATACGCCATTGAAATTTTCAACCGGGAAGACTGAAGACCAGAATAGTGGCGCTGGTAAGTAGTCGCAGTAATAGTTTACAGGTTGAAAAAGGTTCCGCCCTCCGATCCATGATCGGGGCGGAGCCTTCCTAAAAAAAGTATGAAAAACACATTGAAACCGATATCGCGATGGATGATTGCACTTTCTGCTGTGCTGATGGTATCGGCCTACTTTGTGCCGCTCTGGCAAATTTTAATGTGGGCACCTCAATATCCCGAAGGGCTGGAAATGAAAATCTGGATAAACACCCTGAGTGGCGATGTTAAAATCATCAGTGCATTGAATCACTACATCGGCATGAAGCACATTGAGGTGAGCATGTTTCCTGAGTTTACCTATATGATTTACATTGTAGCATTCCTGATCGCATTTGGATTACTAACAGCACTCTCCAATAAGCGTTTGGTCTTATGGATGTATGCATTACTCATTCTTTGTGCGGGCGTTGCAGCCTTGGTTGATTTTTATTTGTGGGGTTATGACTACGGACACAACCTGGATCCAACCGCCCCTATAGTTGTACCCGGCATGTCTTATCAGCCACCGCTTATTGGCACTAAACAATTATTGAACTTTACGGCATTCTCCGGGCCTGATATTGGAGGCTGGATATTTCTGGTCTCTGGATTATTGGTCATTGGTACATTGTGCTACGAGATTTTTACTGGACGAAAAAGAATACATTCATGAAGATGATTTCTATCATGCTGTCTGCCGCAATGATAATTGCCTGCAGTCAGGATCCAGAACCACTGCGTTATGGGAAAGACACATGCTACACCTGCAAAATGACCCTGATGGATAAGAAATTTGGTGCCGAACTGGTTACAGCCAAGGGCAAGGTTTACAAGTTTGATGATGTCAACTGCATGGTGAATTTTATTAATTCAGATTACCTGGCAGAC
>DASXWI010000638.1:0-1539 GCA_036503755.1 Saprospiraceae bacterium
CCCGAACATTTGATTTTTACGGAGAGATCACTCCGGATCAGTTTACTGAATCATTTGTACATGATGCAGATGTCAGGATTTCAGATGGTGAGTTTGAAGTGGTGTTGCAGGAGGTTTGTTTTTTGGATCTTGATTCTACCATACGTGAACAGATTGCGGAGCAATTTGGGTTTGATGCTGATAGTCTTGCCATCAATTTTTGTGTGTATCTCGATGTACTAAACCAGGTGCAGGCGCAGCAAGGGAAAACGTATAATCTTAAGATTACGGTAGGGGAGGATATCATCACAGCTTCGACACGAATGCCAAATCATGTACCATTGGACAGCCTTAGATTTGCACCACCTCCAGGTGATCCAAATGATACGCTTGCGCAATTAATATTAAGCATCTCTGATCCTCCGGGAGTAAAGGATTTTTACCGGTATTTTGTGGCAAACAATGATGGACCGCTGGAGACCGGCTTTTCAAGTGTCGAAGAAGATCTGTTTTTCGACGGGTTAAGTTTTGAGTTTCAGCTATTTAATCCAGAAACGGAGAGCGGAGATGTGGAACCAGCTGAATTTGGATTGTATTTTGTAGGCGATACAGTTACCCTCAAATGGTGTACAATTGATGAAGCAAGTTTTGATTTTTGGAATACCCTTGAATATTCTAGCGCGAATCAAGGCCCGTTTTCCAATTATACACGCATCCAGTCTAATGTTAATGGTGCACTGGGTGTTTGGGGTGGCTATGGTGTTAGTTATTATACGCTTCCTGTAGAGTATTGATCGAAGATGACAAAACAATTGTTGGAACATTCCATATCGGGTGTCGAAATTCAGCGTCACACCAAAGAAGCTGTAATCTTCGGGGCCAGTGGATTGATCGGTAATTGTTGTCTGCGAAGACTCCTTGTCCACCAGGCTTATGAAAAAGTTATCTCCATAGGCCGTAAACCTATTAAAGCAACACATCCAAAACTTATCCATTACGAAGTGGATATGTCGCAAACCGAAAATTATCGTCACCTGATGCGAGGGGATGACCTGTTTATCTGCCTGGGTACTACTATGAAAAAAGCAGGAAGTAAAGAGGCTTTTTACGAAGTAGATCATAACCTCATCTTCAATATTGCCAAAACAGGTTCTTTGCAGGGTATGAATCAACTCGTACTCGTATCTTCTATTGGAGCAGATAGTCGTTCATTGATTTTTTATCTAAAAGTGAAAGGTGAGCTGGAAGATGATGTCAGAAGATTGCCCTATTGGAGTATCCACATCATGAGACCTTCTGTTCTCTTAGGTATGCGAGAAGAAAAACGTGCTGCAGAGAAAATTGCCGGACAGCTTAGCAAAGGGTTACAGTATTTTTCCGGAAGTATCATTGGAGACCTCGCTCCAGTCGAAGCAGACGATGTCGCCAAAGCTATGGTGCAAGCAGCCCAGGGATTAAGGGCAGGTACCCAAATACATCATGGAAGCGAGATTGTTAAGCTGGCTAAAACATTTAATGGGGTGTGATGAGGGGGGCGGTAAACGGTAATCGGTAATCGGT
>DASXWI010000639.1:0-3008 GCA_036503755.1 Saprospiraceae bacterium
TCATTGATCAAGCTGGTGTTAGCTTATATGATTTTTGGCTGCCGCAAGAAATGCATTCATTTCATCAATTGTCCCGATACTCACCCTCGTCCACCCAATCAAATGATCATATTTGCGGAGGAGGATATTCTCTTTTTCCATAGCCTCCACCGGATCACCTGAAAACTTATCGTTTCGGAACATGATAAAATTAGTGGCAGATGGAAGATATTCTACTCCCCATTTATCAAATGCTTTGGAAACCATCTCGCGACCTTCAATAATTTTTGTGCGGCTGTATGCTTCAAATTCAGGGTCATTCAAGCAAGCCAAAGCAGCGGCTGCGGCAGCACAAGAGATAGTCATGCCACGACCAGTATGCAGGTTTGCCATTCTTTCAATGGTTTTTGGATTAGCTATAGCATAACCAATACGCATTCCTGCCAATCCATGTACTTTTGAAAACGTCCGACCGACAATGATGTTAGGATTACTGTCGACCAGGCTTGCCATGCTGCTGTTACGACCGTTTGGACTCAACTCAACATACGCTTCATCAACATACACCGGATATTTTTTGGCTTGTGCTTCGCAGAAAGATTTCAACTCTTCAGTTGGAATTTCGATGCCGGTAGGATTATTAGGGTTGCAAACAAAGATCAACCTGGTATTCGATCCACAAGCTTTGTCGAGACCATTGAGGTCTTGTTGGTAGCTTTGAGTTAAGGGTGTTCGTCCCCAGGAGCATCCCAATCGTTCTGCATAAAGAAGTAGAAAATCAAATGTAGGATTGCATGCGACGAGATCACCTTTTTCCAAGCCATATACCAGGCCAGCAAGCCCAAGCAATTCAGTAGACCCGGCTGTCAATAATACATGGTCGGGGGTCAGATTTTCCCGCTTTGCAATTTCCTCCCGCAAAGCAGATGTAAAGTAGCGGGGATAACGGTTCGCTTCCGTAAGGCTCTCTATGATCGCTTTTCGTGCTGCTTCACTCGGCCCATATGCATTCTCATTCATATTCAACCTGATCATTCCGCCAAGGGAACGCGGTTTGGATGAAGATTCACTATAGTCAGGTTGATACCAGCGACTGACAGGAAGGACGGCTGCAGCCATTGCGCTGGTTTTAAGCCATGAGCGACGGGATAGGGATTGTGTCATGTTGTGAAGTTGTGATTTGGTGATGTAGTGATGTGGTGATGGAATTTTGCAATTAGCTGAAAATGTTTAGCACAATTTAATGAAAATTGGGGACTGATGTCTGGCATCTGGTATCTGGCGTCTGACATCTTTCGCAAGGGGACTGACGGGCATAAAGACATTCAGTACTTTTGACGGAAATATCCGGATCATGAATTTTCCACAATCAATTCCTGTCAGTGAAGTAGCAGCATGGATAGGGGCCACTTTACTAGGCAATAAAGATTTGCAGGTCAAAGGAATCAATGAGATCCACAAAGTGCGGGAAGGGGATATCACTTTTGTAGATCATCCGAAATATTACAATGCTTCGATTCAATCAGCAGCCAGTGTCATTATTGTGCCTGCTGAAATGGATTGCCCTCCTGGTAAAGCCCTTTTGGTGGTCGAAAAACCATTTCCAGCTTATGAGACTATTGTCAAACGATTCAGAACTATTACGCCGATAAAGGAAGGATCAACAGAAGGACAACAGATAGATCCTTCTGCGATCATTGAACCAGGAGCTATCATCGGACCTCATGTGCATATTGGGAAGGATTGTCATATCCAAAGTGGAGTAGTGATCAGGCCTTATTGTTATATCGGGGATCGTGTTGTGATTCATTCAGGAGCGATCATTGGTACGCAGGCATTTTATTTTAAAAAATGGCCCGAAGGATACCAGGCATGGACTGCATGTGGAAGAGTGATTATTGAAGATGATGTGTGGATCGGAAGTGGGACAACCATCGCGCAGGGTGTAAGTGGAGATACCATCATCGGTGCAGGAACAAAAATTGATTGCCAGGTGATGATAGGACACGGAGTAGTCATTGGAAAAAATTGCCTGATCGCAGCGCAAGCCGGAATTGCCGGTAAAACCATACTTGGGGATTGGGTCGTCATGTATGGACAAACAGGAATCGCTCAAAATATTCACATTGGGGATAAAGTAACTTTGTTAGCTCAAAGCGGTGTCATCAAAGACCTCGATGCCGGAAAAACTTATTTTGGTTCACCCGCTGATGAAGCACGCGTAAAATTTAAAGAGCTTGTTGCTGTGAGAAACCTGCTGAGCAAAGAATAAAAGAGCTACCAGCTACCAGCTACCAGTAATGTGGATTTGAAAATTGTTTAGAAAAAGCATTATTCTTTTCTTTTTTCTTTTTCCATTCTTCATTTTTTACTCTTCATTTTTCACTCTTCATTTCTTCCACTTGATATTGCATCCTCCTGAAGGATATTGTTTCTCTGCAACAGGTTGTCCAGCTAGAAGTGCATCTATTGCATCTCTTAAATCCTTTCCTGTAAGCGGTTTGCCATTGGATGGTTTTGAATCATCAAGCCTTCCGCGGTAAGCCAGTTTAAGATCTTTGTCGAAAACATAAAGGTCTGGGGTGCAAGCAGCATCATATGCCCTTGCAACATTCTGGCTTTCATCATAGAGATAAGGGAAAGGATATTTCATCTTCTCCGCATGCACTTTCATTTCCTCCGGGCCATCCTGCGGATAATGCACAACATCATTTGAACTAATCGCGACGAACGCCACTCCTTTTGCCTTGTAATCATTCGCTAGCCTAACCAATTCTTCATTGACATGAAGAACATAAGGACAATGGTTGCAAATAAACATAACTACTGTAGCCTTATCAGAGGCGATATCAGCAAGACGTATTGTTTTCCCCGAAACAGTGTCTGGCAATACGAATGGCGGTGCATCACTGCCGAGAGGTAACATGTTAGATTCAGTGAAAGACATATTGTGAGTTTTGAATGGTGAGTTGTGAGTGGGAGATCGTGAGTCGTGAGTCGTCAGTCGTGAGGATTATTTTATGATTCCA
>DASXWI010000640.1:0-9253 GCA_036503755.1 Saprospiraceae bacterium
CAGTCAGGTATCTGACTTTCCACAGTCCTGGAAAATTGAATATTAGCGGCAACTATATTTATGAAATTTCTACCGGACAACTTACTAGTGTAGTAGGTGCTCAAGGCCTGGAACCACTCTCCATTCCTTACCAAAATCTAAGCGTACACAATGACAACAACCAATATATTACCTTCAAAGATGAAAAGGGTCTGGCCCTTTATAAGCTCCCTTTCTTTTCATGGAGCACCATCTTATTTGAAGAGAATAAGGTATGGGTGCCCTCAAATGAATTGTATGATGGACTAGTAAGCATTGATGTCCAAAATCAATACGTTGACACTTTTCCTATTGGATATTATTTTATAGTCAATCTGATCAGCGGAGATAGCCAGTACATATGGATGAGCAATTACTCAGAAGTCATGATCGTCAACAAACAAACAGGGGAATCACAATACTGGGGTCTACCTTACGAATCACCTAAAAATATTGCCTACCAGGACTCAAAATATCTTTATCTGTGGGATAGGCATTCGGTCATGATTATTCCGAAGTCAAAAGTATTGAACGAATGTATGTCTTTGGTGAAGGTTAAGGCAGAGGAAGCATTGTTGAATCAATTGATTGATTCAACCAGGATCAGTTTTATCAACGACATACGTCCATGGTACAAGAGTTATAAACGGATTCATTCTTTTTTTAAAGAAACCACTTCACGAAGGATACTGGCTAGTCTAAGCAATATCAGGGAAAAGACCGCTTATATGACTCCGGATTTATATTTGCCTTTTGATGACGCTTTGTTTTCATACATCGATTCGATTGAAGAACAGGATGTCCTAGCCGGGTTCTCTCATGCGCTAATGATCTATGCAGCCCGAAAAGGGGAGCTTGCAAGGGCCATCGAACTGGATAATGAACTGAGGGGCGAATTTCCTGCCGTGGATACGAATGATTATGCAGGGCGTCAGAAGGTAGAAATCCGTAAAGCTTATCTTGCTCTACAAGCCTTGAAAGCGATAGACATACCGGAGGATGAACGTCTGTTGGCTACAGGAAACATCTATCTCACACTATTCAAAAGTGTTGGACGCGAAAGAGAAGTGGGAATGGATCTGGATTATCCCATTTCATTTTATTTTGAACTACTGCGTAAGTATCCATCAAGCCAATTTGCTGACAATGCAGAATATCTGATCTTTAGTTATGGTGAACTATCCTCAAGGGAAGGAGGAGAGTCCTGGTATAGTATGGAAGTCGATCAATGGTATAATAGATTCATTGAACGCTATCCCAAATCAGATCTCATCTCGAAAGTCTACTTGGACCTGGTCGGAATGTACTATAGTTCAGAACCTGATTCAAGGGATAGGAAGAAGTATCTGAATTTAGCAAAACAATATGCGGATAAGTTTTATCGCGAATATCCTGCCCATCCTCTCAAACCCGAAATGGATCAATATATGGAATATGTGAATGAAGAATTAAAAGGACAGCAGTAAAAGCGCTACTTTTTCCTTCTGCTACTTCTTTCCATCTCGCTATCTTGTTTTCTCTTTTTCATCAGATCGATTAATTTTGGAATACAACTATGCGTAAGCTTTTCATATATATCGCAGCAAGCCTCGACGGCTACATCGCTGCACCCGGTGATGATCTTGGCTTTTTAAATGCCATGGAGAAAGAGGGTGAAGATTATGGATACAACGCATTTATCACAGAAGTAGATACCGTCATTCTCGGCCGCAGAACCTATGATTGGGTCCTTGAACATTTAGGGTATTTTTCGCATAAGGATAAGGAAGCCTACATCATCACCAGGACAACAAGACCTAAAGAAGGGAACACAACATTTTATAACGGTGATCTGAAAGAACTTGTCACTGCACTCAAGGAAGAAGAGGGTAAGCATATTTTCTGCGACGGCGGAGCACAGATCGTCCATCAATTGCTCAAAGAGGATCTCGTCGATGAAATTATTGTCTCCTTAATTCCAATTTTGCTCGGAGATGGCACAAGGCTTTTCAATGATGGCCGTCCCCAGATGCCTTTACAACTTGTAAATGTTACTTCGTTCTCTACCGGATTGGTCCAGTTGCATTACAAGCGTGCATGAGATGCCAGACATCAGACATCAGACGCCAAATTGCAGACAAGGGTGAGTATGGTGTGTGCATAAACCTATAAACTCATAAACCTATAAACCTTTACATGAAAGTCATCGAAACTGAGTTACGCAAACAAGTAACAGAAAACCATTCTCCTTCCGTCCAGTATGCTTGTTTTGATAAAGACCACCTCATCCATCGATATACATTTGGATTAGCTGATGTAGGAAAGAGGGTTGAAGCAAAACCGGAAACGACTTATCACGGATTTTCCACAACAAAGACATTTACGGCACTTGCGATACTGCAGCTCGCAGAGCAGGGTATGGTCGATATTAACGAACCGGCTATCCGGTATTTCCGGGACTTTGATTTCCCGGCATCGATTACCATTAAAAATTTGCTTAATCACACTGCAGGCATTCCAAATCCTATCCCACTGAGTTGGATCCATCTCGCTGATGAGCATAAGACATTTGACAGGGATAAGTTCTTTGATCCCATCCTGGCTAAAAATTCTTCCGTCAAGTCAAAACCTAATGACAAGTTTACTTACTCCAATCTTGGTTTTATCCTTCTAGGCCAGTTGATTGAAAATGTGTCTGGGACTTCCTATGAGCGATATGTGGAAAAGAATATTATTAAACCGCTAGGGTTGGGCCCTGACCAATTGGGATTTCTTGTTCATGATGCGAATCGTCACGCCAGGGGATATCATAAGAAGAATACATTCTCTAACCTGATCCTGGGCTTATTTCTTGACAAAGGGAAATTTATGGGTTCGATAGAAGGAGCGTGGAAACCATTTAAGGATTACTACCTCAATGGCGCACCTTATGGCGGCTTGATTGGAACGACTGAAGCGTATGTCACTTACCTGCAGGAATTACTTAAGTCAGATTCAAAGTTGATCTCTCCAGCCTACAAACAAATGCTTTTTACCGAAAATCATACTAACAATGGCAAGTCCACCGGGATGTGTTTGTCCTGGTACACTGGAGTCCTGAATGGGCATCGGTATTATTGCCATGCCGGTGGTGGAGGAGGATATTATTGTGAGATCAGGATCTATCCGGAAAAAGGAGTGGGCAGTGTCATCATGTTCAATCGAACTGGGATGACGGATGAAAGGTTTCTTGATAAGGTGGACCGTTATCTTTAAGGATTTGAGCATTCTGGGAAGCTAAGTCGTTCTTTTTCGTATCTTCCTCATGATGCATTTGTGCATTTTTTCAGGCTACTCCATCGAAATTTTCAAACCAGGTAATATGAAACTGATTCGTCCGGCTTTATCTGCAATACTTCTACTTTTATGTCTCCACTCATTGTCATCACAGACGACAGCAGACTATTTTTCACTCCCGGGTCTTAGTCTGAATGCCTTCCATTACAATATTTATGATGGATTGTACTCAACCTCCTATACTTTCCATAGGAAGGATACCTTTTGTGGTAATGAAGTGCTGGTGTATTACAACAACCAGGAAGGATACCCGATATACCTTAGGATGGATGGCGGCAAGGTATTTTACATTTATTCCGACTATTGTTATGAAATACTATTGTACGATTTTGGGTTGACAGAAGGCGAAAGCATTACCGAAGGATTGTATGAAGGCTGGGAAGTTGGCCAGGTGTATGAAGTGTTTTTAGAAAATGGAGAAACCCGAAGACGCTTTGATCTTACTAATCCTGATGCTTTTGATGTATCCTGGATAGAAGGAATAGGGGATATTAATTATGGACTGATACCTCAGTTCGGTGACTTTGAAGGTTATGATGTTTTTATTTGTGCAGGAACCCAGGAGGAGAATTTTTTAACGAACCCTCTGGTCGCAGATAGTTGTGCGAAATATAGTTGCGTCACCCCCATTATTGAAATCGATTATCAAACTGAGAATTATTCAGTCACTTTTGAAAACCAATCCTTATATGCCGACAGTTTCAGTTGGGAATTTGGAGATGGACAATTTTCCAATGAAGTTAGTCCTGTGCATCTATATGAAAATCCAGGATGCTATTCAGCGAATGTAAAGGTTAAAAATGCATGTTACCCAGATGAAATCGTGTACCAACTGAATATTCCTGTATGCATTGGTGATCCATGGGTGGAAAATTATACGGTAGACACTTTTTTCTTTCTTCAGGTTAACAGGTACTCTGATAGTCTGGAGTTTGCCTATGCTTATAATGACTTATATAGAATTACAGACGATGGGCAACAATGGACAAAAATCAATTTACCACCTACTCCAATTGATGTTGATAGACGTATATCGGACATCGAAATGTTTGATGCGCAAAGAGGGATAATGGTTTGCGGACACATTGGCGGTAATGGCGATAAACAAGGGATACTCGTGACAAGTGATGGTGGTTTGACATGGGAAGAGAATACCCCGGGTTCAAATTATATGTTGCGCCAGGAGCTTGCTCCTGATGGCCGAGCCTGGGCGATCGGACAATATCGTTATTATAGAACTTTTGATTATGGGCATACCTGGGAGAAGATTGAATATCCGGGTGGATTCTATATTTACAATATTCAATTCATACACGATTCATTGCTGATAGGTCGATCCTTTACCGGGAATCAACCATCAGGCACCTACCACCTTATCAAATCCGTCGATAATGGATTGACTTGGAATAAGATTGGCCTGCCTTATGAGGTTCGTCAATGGCATTTTTTTGATGCTGACCATGGTTATGGATTTAGGGAAGGTTCTCCGCTATCAGTCACTTCTGATGGAGGTGCTTCCTGGACACCGATTGATTTACCTTTTGAGGTCTCTTCATATTCCTTTTATTCTATGGCTGCGGGTTGGATTGTGGACGATACAGGACTTGTACATTATACCCGAGATAGCCTGCAGACTTTTGAGATCAGCAATTGCGGCAGAACTATCTTAAACAGGATTACACCTATCACTGATACTACAGCTTATGCTATCGCCGGAGTACCCCTGGGATCCTCAGCTTCTGGCAAGACCAAAGTAACATTTGATCAGGCTCATGCTGTCGGATGTTTAGTGGATGCGGATCAGGACGGTTATCCGGAAGGAGAAGATTGCGATGATCACAACCCTGAAGTGAATGCGGGCCAACAGGAAATACCTTACAATGGGTTGGATGATGATTGCGATACACTCACATTAGATGATGATTTAGATCAGGATGGATATCCTCAAGGGGAAGATTGTGATGACACCAATCCTGATGTGAATGCAGACCAGGATGAGTTGCCCTACAATGGGCTGGATGATGATTGTGATGCACTCACATTTGATGATGACCTGGACCAGGATGGGTTTGGTATTAATGAAGATTGTAACGATAGCATACCTTTGATTTATCCTGGAGCTACAGAGATCCCGGGCAATGGCGTGGATGAAGATTGTAACGGCAGTGATTTAATTACCACTGTTGAACCATCTGAAAAATCATGGATCCGTATCTATCCAAACCCTGCTTCTGATATTCTAAGTATTCAGACAAATCAGACTGGAGGTTTCAGTTGGAATTTGATCAACCCACAGGGCAAATTATTGGCTCACAGTGAAAACGAAACTCAAATCAATATATCCTCATTACATGATGGATTGTATTTCCTTGAAGTACATCTCAAGGACTCAGGAAGAATCATGTTGGAAAAAGTGGTGATCAGTCACTAGCCAGGAATCGCTTGTTTTGGCAACAAAACAAGCGGTTTGTCGTTTCTTATTTAGAATTAGTAATGGGTACTATACGATTATTAACCTGTTAACCTAATACTCATTGTTTGAGCTACTGTCCTCACCACTCCCGGATTAACTATCAGGGAATCTTACACCTCTTTGAGAAAATTGTATGAAGTTTTAGGCCACAGGTTTTCGTACTTGCATAATGAAACTAACTTTCAAAACTGCAATGGCAATGAAACGAAATGACAATCCGGAAGATCCTGCAATCACTTCAGGAAAAAACATAAGCTACTGGACCGATAGTGTTCAAAGTTCTTCTAAGAATCCATTAAAGGAAAATCTTACAACAGATGTTGTTATTGTAGGTGGAGGTCTGGCCGGAATGACCATTGCCTATTGCCTGATTCAATCAGGTAAACATGTTGTCCTTGTAGAAGATGGAAATATTGGTAGCGGTGAAACGGGAAGAACTACAGCTCATTTAGTCACAGCACTGGACGACCGGTATTACCATCTTGAAAAAATATTCAATGAAGAGAAAGCAAAACTGATAGCCGAAAGTCATCGGGTAGCCATTGATTTTGTTGAAGACACGATCCTAAAGGAAAAAATAGATTGTGGATTCGAAAGAGTAGATGGCTATCTTTTTCTGCACCCTTCTGATAAACCCGAATCGCTTGAAAAGGAACTCGTGGCGGCATTAAAGGCAGGAGTCCTTGTTGATACCTTGCAGGAAACACCAGGCTTAACTCAAAAACAATCCTGTATCCGGTTTATGCACCAAGCCCAATTTCATCCTTTAAAATACCTCGCAGGTTTAGCCAAAGCCATCGAGCAAAAAGGTGGTAAGATTTATACCGGCACCCATGCTGCGGATATAAACCATGAGGGTATAACTACCTCCGAAGGATTTATAGTGAAAGCGAATCATGTCGTTGTGGCCACGAACAGCCCGGTGAATAATCTCTTCACCATGTTTGAAAAAGAGTATGCGTATCGCACATATGTGATTGGCTCTTTGATCCCAAAGGATTCTCTTCCTAAAGCACTATGGTGGGATACTGGTGACTTTACCGTAGAGAAAAAACTTCCACCTTATCATTACGTGCGTGTCCATCCTTATGATGATCAGCATGATCTGCTTATCAGTGGCGGTGAAGATCATCCGGTCGGCAATACAAAGAAAACAGAAGTTCCCGAAGCAGCCAGGTATCAATTGCTCGAAGAATGGACAAGGCAATATTTCCCGATAGGGGAGACAGTCTATCAATGGTCCGGCCAGGTGTTGGAGCCAATGGATGGAATTGCTTTTATAGGACGCAATCCTCATGACAAGGATAATGTCTATATCGTCACCGGGGATTCGGGCAACGGGATGACGCATTGTTCTTTTGCCGGTTTATTGATCACCGATCTGATCAATGGGAAAGAAAATAAATGGGAGGATCTTTATAAACCTTCGCGATTCACACTTTCAGAAAGTGCATCAATCCTAAAGCAAATGGCTACGGAAACACTTTCGTTTTTGAAACAAATGCCCAATTTTAATAATACAGAAGAATTGGCATCCATTAAAGCAGGGCAAGGAAGAATTGTGAAAATGCTTGAAGAGGAATTTGGTGTATACCGTGATCAAAATGAAAAATTGCACATCGTTTCTGCTAAATGCGCGCATTTAAAATGCAGTTTGTCCTGGAATGGGGATGAACTCAGTTGGGACTGTCCGTGTCATGGCAGCCGCTTCACCTACGATGGAAAAGTAATAAATGGACCTGCCAATTATGATTTGCCGGTATACCAGTATCATGAGATCGAAGAAAATGTTTCACTTAAATAAGTAAGGTCATGTCATTCATCTATTCAACAATTACCATTTTCGGGCTGACCGCTATTCTCGGGATGTATTTATTATCCATGATCCTTCGTGGTAAAACTACGCCGAAAGGAGTTTCCATGATGCATGGTATACTCGCGGTTACCGCTTTGATCTTATTGTTCGTGTATGCCGGTCTCCATCCACCCGGTCCTGTGCCAAGTATTATCGCCTTTTGTCTTGCGGCTATGGGAGGTCTTGTCCTCATCTACAGAGACGTTACCGACAAACCCATACCTAAATGGCTGGGCATCGGGCATGGCCTGTTGGCGATCACGGGGTTTGTGCTGTTGGTGCTCTATGCCTTGTGATGGAGTGATGTGGTGATGGAGTGATCGAGTGATGTAGTGATCTTATGATCAGGTGATCAGACTTTTATCCATGAGTCTCCATGGCATTTTTCACAATGGTTGATAACCTCTTCCTTATGCAAAAAGGAACTATGACCACACTGTCTGCAGAGATAGACACCTGGTTCAATAATATTCTCATTTGATCCAACAATCGTTTTATCAATGCTATTGTCCGGCAGAACGCTTAATCCCGGTTTGACGTGTTCGGCTGTTTTAAACATCACTGACAAATCCCCGGAGGTTTCAAAAAATGCTTTACTGACTTCACCCAGGTGTGTGACATTTTTCAATCTCAGAAAACGAAACAAATCTTCTCTTGATAGATTATCGTTTTTCATGTTTTCATGCATCAGGATCCCATCATCTATGACCAGGTTTGGTTCACCATCCATAAGCATCTCGGCTTTCTTATTGGAATTAATAAAATTTTCCAAACCAATTTGTAGAAAAGTAATTACGGTAACAGCTACCATGCCATAGGTGACGGGGATATCGTCATAGATCATGGGGTCACCAACTGCAGAACCGAAACCAATGATGATCGCAAGTTCAAGGGAGGATAGCTGCCCGATTCCTCTTTTGCCTAAAACGCGCAAGAGAAATGTGGTATAGCTATACATGATGATGGTCCTCAGCACAATTTCTGCTAAGAATAAGATGGGTGCGTCTCCAATGAAAATCCTTTTCCAGTCAAAGGCATAGAAATTTTCTTCCATAATACATCATTTACGAATCAAGCAGGATTCTGTCTTTCTGCTTCGAGTTCCCAGATTCGATGCATGCCCACGGCTTGAATAAATGCCTTAGGAAAGCCGGTACCTGTTTCAACGTGTATAGCCGGATCCTTCCCCAGTGTGTTTTTAACATGGGTTAACTCGAGAAAAGATTCAGTTTGCTTGCCAAATCCTATCGTCTTACAATGTTTATAGGCTTCATTGACAAATTGAATGGAGGCAGGTTCATTCTTTAACTTCTCAATTGACTTTTTCCCCCCGGGGATATAGACAGCATCAAAACAAACGCTGCTTGTACTCTGTAAGGAATGGTTTGGTGTGAGTACAGTTTTATCTTCTGCAATAACGGCGGCCATAGTATTGGCTATAAGATGCACCACGGCACCCTCCGCTTTTAGTTTTTTAGAGAGATTTTGTACTGCGCTTGCTTCGACGCCATTAGCAACCAGAAACGCAATTTGCCTGGTTCGAATGTTGTCTTTCACAGTGTTCGCCATACTTAACCTGGGCGATTTTTTTA
>DASXWI010000641.1:0-4097 GCA_036503755.1 Saprospiraceae bacterium
TACCCAACAACCTGCTAACATGGTCAAAATTGGCTGTTGTTTTAGGCATGACGACCATCTCCTTTTTATGGGAAGAAGCAGAAGGTTTTTGTTTCTCCAATTCCTGCTGGATGATATCTATTCTATGCTGATAGGAGGCAATGGTGGCATGTAAGCCATCAAAAGTTGCTTTCTGATTTTTATATTCTTCTTCGCGTAACTGCAAGAAATGCCGTTGATCGTAGATGGTCCTTGCTTGCTCGGCTGTTTTGATTTTAAGATCTTCTATAGCATGTTGGAGATCTCCTCGATCGTGGCTGACTTGTCTGACCTGGTCCCGAAGTGCTGCATTCTCCTTCTTCTCTTCCTCAAGTGCAAGCGTGAGATCTGCTACTTTGGTTTTGATTCCACCGGAATTGAGGTAGGATAGCAAAATACCGAGCAACATCGAACCCAGTACAATGACCAGGGTCTCTGCAGCGAGAATCAATGATTCGTTATTCAGAATATTTAGCCACACCATTTTAATTCATTTAATTCCTTACTCAAAATAAATGACCACACATCGGTTCCAGAGTGTAAGGGGGTGGTTGCGTTGTCCGGTGGAAAGTTGAATCTGGTCTTCAGTCCATCCTTTCTCAACAGCTGTATTTTTAATATAGAGCGCTCTTTCCATAGCCCAATCTGAAGGCTCTGCAATTCCGCTTCCATCTGCAGTACCAGTAATATGGAGTTTTGTCAGCTTATCCTCCCCCGGAATTCCCATCCAGGTTACCAGTTTATCTATACATACAGCGGGCAACACAAGTGAATCTTTTAGTGGAAAGCATAATTCAAAAGTATCGCCACTCCATTTTATCACATCTTCCATTTGCAACCGCTCTATGCGAATGGCTTCAAATGGATATACTCTTACATCCGCTGTGATTTCTTGAGGAGCAACTTCAGTTAATATTCTCCTGTCATTGACTCCGAATAACTTCAGCGTATTGTTAATTCTTCGTTTTCCAAGCTCCTGCAATTCCGATATTTCAGTGGCCTCGTCACGGAAATAAAATCCCCGCACAATCACCACTTCATCCCTGATCGCCATGGAATCCATGTCTGCTCTCAATTTCTCAAAACCTGTCCCGATCATCGGCGTATCTGATGCCCACTTGAAGGACAAAGGATACGAAAGGCTATCTATTCCAATTACATCAGATCCCTCCCCTGTTCGGTTCAATCGTGGCGATATCCTTTCTGCATACAACCAGTAGCAAAAGCAAATCCAACCAGCCAGTACGGCCAGGTATGCAAGATTTCTGATCGTCACCTATGTAATGATCTCTTTTCCAGGTAAAACAGGTAAAAAATCATGCCAAAAAACATTTCTGGAGGATTTTCTCTCCCAATGGGTAACAAATTACCTGTTTCAGGACACTTTATAGTTGACACCCAAAAACAATGATTAACCTCAGAAACAGCCCGTTTTTATGGTTCGCCATGCTTTTGCTGCTTGCTTTTGGCTCAGTTGGCATCGTTAATCCCCCAGGGAATGGGCTTATACTTTTAGGCCTTGCCCTGATTTGCGCTATTTCAGCGGGTTTCGGTTTTATAAAATATCAACCAGGAAGGCAAATCGGGTCCACATTGGCATTGGGTATCTTGATTTATTCTGCAGGTGTGCTCAGGATAATCCAATTTGAAACCAACACGATGCCTGGGCAACCTCTCCCTCAGTCAACCATTATGTTTGGGATTGTGGAGGTGACGGAGGTGCTAAAAGAGAAAGACAATTCACTTTCCTTAAGATGCAAAAGTTTAAAACTGAATCCAGAAAGCAACCTGGATGCTACAACCTTCACAGACAAATTCCTGGTCCTGCAAATCAGGGAGAATACCTTGACAGACATTCTGCCAGGCGACAGAATAGTGGTGAGAGGATGGGTATCTACTTTTCAAGGTCCAATGAATCCTCATGCATTTGATATCCGGACCTATTACAAGTCTATAGGTATCCGTCATCAAATGACATGTAAAGGCACTGAAGTATTCCTTCATACTGCGTCCACTAATTCATTGTTGCGTCTAACGGCTAAATGGCAATCAACTTTGTGCAGCATAGTGCGGAAGAATACTTCAACGCAAGTAGCTCAACTCACGAATGCTTTAGTATGGGGTGACCGGAAATACATGGATGAAGAAATCAGGGATGCCTTCGCTGATTCAGGTGCCATGCATGTATTGTCGGTCTCGGGTATGCATATGGCCATCGTTTACAGCATGCTGTATCTCATCCTTGGCGCACCTGGATCCGGAGTTATTACTCGTCGGATTGTCCGATTTGCATTGTACACGATAGCTATTGTTCTGTATATGGGACTTACCGGAGCATGTCCTGCAGTTGTACGATCCGGACTGATGATCATTCTCTTTTTATTAGGTAAAGCAATGGGATGGAATACCCAGATATGGAACCTGCTTGGTTTTGCAGCTTTCCTCATGCTATGGATTAATCCATTCGTGATGTTAAACATCGGATTTCAATTGTCATTTCTGGCGATGGCAGGGATTCTATTGTATGCTAAACCTATGATTCGCTTTTTTGCTTTCAAAAATATTGTACTCCATCGCATTTGGGAAGTCACAGCCGTCTCGATCGCAGCACAGGTTTTTATTTTTCCATTATTGCTGTTACATTTTTTTCAATTCCCGCTCACTTTCGTTGCAAGTAGTTTAGTTGCTATGCCGGCAAGCTATGTAGTCATTTTTGGTGCTTTGTTGAATACCTGCCTGTCATTTCTTCATTGGTCATGGCTTTGGAAAATGTTTGATATAGCATGTCAGTATTTCATTCTTTCAATGAAGTGGATGGCAGGGCTCAATCCCGATATGAATTACTCACTGCCTGCCGTAGCGGGGATTCTCCTCACCTCCATGGCCATCCTGTTTTCAGTGGCCCTTATCTATCGTTGGCCAAAAGGAAAAAAACTTGGTTACCTGCTAGGGATAATTGCTTTTATCCATCTTGGATGGCATCGGGCTATTCAATGGAATAAAAATGAATTAGTCTTCTATCATCAGTATAAAGGTTTGCTGACAGATATCATTCTCGATGGGCATTGCGTGTCTATTTGTGATAGCCTTGTGACACCTAGAAGTGCGGATTTCGCAGCACGAGGGCATCGAAGTTTCAAAGATGTGATATCCACACATTCCTTAGCTAAATCTGATGGCTGTATAACCTCATCATTAAAATACGTACCACCATTTCTCGAAATACAGGCATACCGGATTATGTTTTGGGATGGAAATGCAATACAAGAAGAAAGTATAAAATCAATCACCCACCTACTCATTGATCAAACTAAAAACTTCCCGGCATTGAAAAATATGATTTGTGAGAAGCCTGGGCTTTTCGTAATCCTTCCGGCTCATCTCAACCGATACTCAAAAAATGCATTGGTGACATTCCTTCTGGACAATAATATCCGTTATCATGACATCGGAGAACAAGGTGCTATCACATTTCCATTATGAAGCATGAATACCATTATACAGTTTCAAGGACTGACCGGGTATGGCTCATTGTTTTTGTGTCCTTATTACTCGGATGGGAGTTAGTCAAACCCTTACTGCCTTCTCCTGAACGAGAACTTTTGAAAATTGAAATGCCCTTACATACTGATTCTACCGAAAGCAGCGGGAATATTCGAACAAGAAAAAGTAAATATTATGATACGTATCAGAAGAGATATTATCCCGACAGGACATATTCCTCGTATTCAAATGAAGGCATCGCTCAAAAAAGGCCAATCAATATTATGCAAGCTACCTGGCAGGAATTACGTGCAATTGGTTTTCAGTCAAAGATTGCAACCAATATCGAACGATACATTGACGCCGGAGGGATTATTAAAAATGAAAACCAACTGATGAAAATCTATGGAATGGATTCAACACAATGGGCAATTGTCGCTCCATATATTCTTTTCCCTGAAGTAAAAAATGAAACGAATCCATTTCAGTCAAGTAAAAAAGAAAACAATAATGAGACAAGAAAAATCCTGGATATCAACAAGGCCAGCGCAACAGATTTGGAAACATTGCCTGGTATCGGAACTGTCCTGGCAGAA
>DASXWI010000642.1:0-2954 GCA_036503755.1 Saprospiraceae bacterium
CACTGCGGATCTACTATCAATGCTTACATCCGCTTTAGACAATTTTCCTTCCCACGCAGCCAGCAGTAGCTCCACAAGATCAGATTGAAGACGTGGGATGATCACTTCTGTTTCAGGATCACCTAACCGACAATTGTATTCAATCACAAAAGGATCACCCTCTACGACGATAAGTCCAAAGAATACGAAACCGGTATATTTTATTTTTTCATCACGAATCCCTTTGATGGTAGGTTCGATGATGCGTGATTTTACTTTGGCCATTAAGGCTTCATCCGCAAAAGGAACCGGAGAAACAGCACCCATACCACCTGTATTCAAACCTGTATCACCTTCACCAATCCTTTTGTAATCTTTTGCTTCGGGCAACAAGACATAATCACTGCCATCTGTCAACGCAAAAACAGAAAACTCAATACCGGATAAAAATTGCTCAATCACCACAGTTGCACTAGCGGCTCCAAATTTTCCGGAAAGCATTTCTTCTATTTCTTTCTTTGCTTCTTCGACAGTGTTACAGATTAAAACTCCTTTTCCGGCAGCGAGTCCATCTGCTTTCAACACCACCGGCAATGTATGCTGATCTAAATTGGAGAGGGCATCACTGAGTTGTTCTTGATTGAACGATTTATAAGAAGCCGTAGGAATACTATGTCTTCCCATGAAAGCCTTTGCAAATGCTTTGCTGCCTTCAAGCTGAGCTCCTGCTGCAGTAGGGCCAATGATAGGTATGTTTTTTAATGAATCATCTTTTGAAAAATAATCAACGATACCATCCACCAGGGGAGCTTCAGGACCTACTACTACAAGACCAATATCTTCTTTCAGTACAAAAGCCTTTATGGCTTCAAAGTCACTGGAATCAATATTGATGTTTTTTCCAAGCAAGGCAGTGCCTGCATTTCCGGGAGCCACAAAGAGTCGTGAGCAATGTGCACTTGAAGCAATTTTATCCGCCAGCGCATGTTCCCGGCCGCCGCTACCAATGATAAGTATATTCATAGTTGATTTTGATTAGAGGAAAAGTTGTTTGACTAATTCCTCTTTTGATATTTCTAATTGATGTGCAGCTTCTTTTAAGATATCTGAAAGTGTTCCGATTCGAATAGGATTATGATTTGGGATGGTCAGATGAAAGGTTTTATCGCCAAGAGATCTTGAAATCCGGATGTGACTACCTGTTTGACGGGTTTTGATATAACCCAGGCTTCTGAGTCTTTTGATCAAACTTTCTGCAGATTCATCCCTGGGGATTTTCATACATACACAACTTCATCTTTAACAAAATGAAGTCGGATGATCAGTCCAGTCTGGTCATCAAAATGACATACTACGGCGTCTTTTACATTGTCCTTTAATTCATCCCAACTATCAGCTTCTGTAAAGATAGCATGGCCAAGGGCTGAAGCTTCATATCCACCTTCATCAGATTCCTTAACCATAAAAATGACCTCTTCCATATGTCTTATTTCTGAAATGCTGAAATCAAAGATATGGGTAAAGTTTACGCCAGTGATCATGTTTATGATAATCATATTAGGATATCAATGAACCCAGCAACAAATTGGCCGTAATGGGTTCGCTTTATTATATTTGCAACTTTTATAATATGTTCGACTATATACAAGGGAAAGTAGTAGCAAGGCAACCAACGCATGTAGTCGTGGAAGCCGGAGGTATAGGGTATTTTTTACACATCACCCTCAATAGCTACGATCAGATCGAAGAGGGGAAAGAGCAGAAGGTTTTTACCTGGCTCCAGGTCCAGGAAGATGCACATAGATTGTGGGGATTCAAGGAACCTTCAGAAAGAGAAGTATTTTTGCATCTGGTTAGTGTTTCCGGTATCGGACCCAATACAGCCCGGCTTATTTTGTCGGGCATGACACCTGAAGAATGCAGGCAGGCTATCCTGACGGATAATGAACTGGCTTTCAGGCAAGTAAAAGGTGTAGGTCCCAAAACAGCCAAGCGGGTGATGATGGAACTCAAGGATAGAATCCTCAAAACATCTGGGGATCCATTGAGTTTAAAAGCCGGCAGCCGGAAGGATCAGGCTGTAGAAGAGGCCTTGTCCGCATTGATCACTCTTGGTTTCGTCAAAAGTCAGGCGGAAAAGGTTATAAACCAGATTGTTAAGGACCAAGGCAAGGATTTGCCTACCGAAACGCTGGTCAGATTTGCATTGCGCATGTTATCTGCATGACCTTACATAATTCAAAACGGATTGTATCGTTATACATCCATTAACATTAAAAATCACCCCCTGCGGGGCATGAAAGAGGGGCATAATTAAATCCCCGATAGCGTATAGAAGGCATAACATTACATGAGCAGAAACGCTTCGTTTTTTTGGGGTTTAGCCCTGGCTTTGGTCTCTTTCCTTTTAGTCTCCGGGAGGGCCAATGCATCATACAATCTACCCGATCCATATACCTGGTCTCCCGACTCCCTGGTTCAGATAACCAATGATACCACCCCTCTACAGGACCGCTATGGCAACTGGGTAGAAGAGCCATCCAACAACCCGTTTGATCTGCTCGATCCGGAAGACCTGGTCAAAACCGTCGAATACGATCCTGTCACCAATACCTATATACTCACCGAAAAGATCGGTGATGAAAATTACAGGGCACCTACTTCTATGACTTTTGAGGAGTACATGGAATGGAATAAAAAGGAAGAGGAAAAGGATTATTTCAAAAAATTAGCCGGGGCTTCAGATGGTGACCGAAGTAAAAGCGGAAACCTGGACCCTGTTGCAGAAGTTGATGTATCGGATGATATTATAGATCGTCTTTTTGGAGGTACCAAAGTAGATATTCGTCCCCAGGGAAATGTTGACCTCACTTTCGGTCTCGACTATTATAGGCAGGACAATCCAATTCTTCCTGTCGAACAACAACGAAATGGTCCACGCTTTGACTTTGACATGGATATCCAGGTCGATGTCA
>DASXWI010000643.1:0-2433 GCA_036503755.1 Saprospiraceae bacterium
TTGGCTCAGGGCAGATTATCAACCTTGGTTATTTCTGTTGTTAGGAGCCAGTTTTCTACAACCTCTCGTAGGTTTTCAATTATTCTTGCTGACCTTCATTGCTCTATCATTTGAAAAACTGATACAAAAGAAATGGGTTGATGTACCATGGAAACTGATCGGGATTTATCTCCTGATTACGGTCCCATGGATTTACTTGTTATCCAGAAACAATGGGGCTGTTGAACAACCCGCTCTGTTTATGGACATCATGGAGTTCCGTTTATCGCATCATTTCTTTCCTTCCTATTTTGGCTGGCAACACCTGGCCATCGTTGGTTTATTTGGGATCATTGGTGTTTTATTTTATAAACAGAGACTCCGATGGTTTGTCATTGCCATACTTCTTGGATGTATTATTTATACGATTGCAGTCGAGAAGTATCGCTCACCATTTGCACTCTACAGCCAATGGTTTAAGACTACCATCTGGCTTGAGGCACTCGGATGTATTGCGATAGCAGTAGGTCATGAAAAGGGTGCGCCAAACCTTCGCTTCTTTTCTAAACAATTCTGGGCCGCTCCTCTTCTTATCTTACTATTGGTCGGTACGTACCGGTTATCAGGTTGGTTTGGAAAAAGTCCTGAGTATATGTTTCCATGGAGCACTACAGAAAGTGATGCTGTAGATGTTAGTATCCAAGCTCAAGCCATTACGCCTGATCATTCAGTCTTTATTGTTCCGATAGATTTTACATCGTTCAGATGGTATTCCAAAAGAAGCCTTTATGTGGATTATAAAGCCCTTTTCCACCAGGAACAGTTTCTAAACGAATGGTACCAGCGAATTGAAAGCATTTATGCTTATGGGCTGAAAGAAAAGAAAGGTGGATTTGATATCCATGTTTTCAGCAGGGCATTGCTGGAAGAGCCCAGCCTGATCAGTACTGATTTCTGGAGAAAACTCGGGATCACCCATATTGTTTCCACCTCCCATAATATCACCACGCTCAAGCAAGTCTATAGTAATGAGACCTACTCGATTTACAGTCTGCAGTAATCAGTGAGAAGTGAGCAGTTAGCAGTTAGCAGTTAGCAGTGAGGCATTCCATTCATGAAATGATCCTCCTTACGTCCGGCCTTAACCATTTATTTCCTCTAAAGCCTGAAAAAAGGCGATTCTTTAGAAATCCGGATCATCATGCGGGCACGTATATAGGGCTGAATGTGAATAGACATTCGGTAAACTGATTCCTAACCTATTAACAAACCAAACATGAAGATCTTAAAGGATTACACTTTGCATGTTGGCCGGAAAACATTTCTCCTTGCCTGGATGATATGTAGCCTGGTTGTATCCCTGGAGGCTTCCAGCCACCGGGAAGCCCCACTCATCGCCAATGATCCATTGGCTGATAATACCGATTTGTATGCCTTCCGATGCCCGGAGAACCCGGATATGATTACGATCATTGCTAATTATATCCCGGCTGAACTTCCCTACGGTGGACCCAATTACTTTTCCTTCGGCCGCAACATCCGGTATGAAATCCATATTGACAATAACCTCAGTACTCCCGGTGATGACATCATCTACCGGTTTACATTCGAACAGGTCAATGAGGATCCAACTACCTTTTTCAATATCAGGTTAGGTCTGCAGAATCTGAAGACCACCTATACCATGGAGAAAAGCACAGATGGGGGAATGTCTTTTGAGACTGTGCTGACCGGTGGAATTGTTCCTCCGGCGAATATTGGTCCAAGGTCAATAGAAAGTGGTGCAGGACTTGGTGCTGCTAATTACCGCACACTGATGTCCAATGCCATCAGGACGACAGCACAGGGCGAATCTGTGTTTTGTGGTCCGGTAGATGATCCATTCTTCGTTGACCTTGGCGGTATTTTCGATTTGGGTGATGCTCCAAGACAAGAAGGCAACGTGCGAGATGGCGTTTCAAAATATAATGTACACACCATTGCTTTACAAATCCCGATCAGTCTATTGCAGAAAGACGGTAAAGGAGTTGATCAAGCCACGAATATTCTTGATGGTGATTTTGTCATAGGTATCTGGGCATCTGCAAGTCGTCAAGCCATTCGTACACTTCAACCAAATGGTGCAAATCCGGAAGACAGTGGTGCATGGATACAAGTTTCCCGATTAGGTATGCCTTTAACGAATGAAGCAGTTGTACCAATCGGTTACAAAGACCAGTGGAATTTTCTAACTCCATACCAGGATCTTGCAAACATCAGCACGTTTGGCAATTTCTTCTACAATCCGGAACTGGCATTGTATATGGATGACAGCCAGTTTGGTGGCGCTGTTCCGGCAATGCAAGGACTTAGAATTCAATCGAACTCTCTTGGTGCTTTTGACTTTAGAAATGGAAAGGATGGACTGTACGGCCTAAAAGGGAATGCTGCATTAAATGGTACTGCACTTGATGA
>DASXWI010000644.1:0-1764 GCA_036503755.1 Saprospiraceae bacterium
GTCTGCCACGAATATGCTCTACTTGGATCTTCCCTATTGAATTTATTTGCTTGATATGCCGGCCTTCCGTTGTTTCCATCCTTATTATCCTCTCTGCTGGTTATTCCGTATTTTTCAGTTCGTCTAGTTCCCATCGCATCAATGCTATAGATCTCATAAACAAGATGGGGGTTTTTATTATTCTTGCTATTAGCATGTATTATTGCAGCGGCAACTGTTCCTACAACAGCATAACCTAACCATTTTGGCCCCACAGCATCAGTAGGATCCGGGACACTAAGATCTATTGCCATAAAGGCTATAGCAGCTTGCGCAGCACTTTCTAATCCACTATCATTACTTTGAGCTAACGGATCATAAATATCGTTTGTATACGGCACAAACCAATTGCCATCACCATCAACTTGGAAAAAGGTGTATTGTTGGCCATACCGACCTTCAGTATGACTTCCAAAGGTTCTAACAAGTTGTCTATTCCCTGTAGATGCTGCATTCATTGTAGCTGCAAACACATTTCGTGTCATCCCCTCACTTTTACTCGATGTTTGATCCCAAGAATTATGAGTATCATTATATGATATCCCAGCTTCCATACCCTGCTCATAAGACCCAAAGGGAGAGAATGATCCACCACCGCCATCAAAACTACTCTCACTAGTCCAGGTACCTCCAAATTCGTAACTCATCAATTGCCTAATAATCATAGCAAGTTCCATCGCCATCAAGCCTGAAGGATCGTTGTATTGAATTGGGTTATTACGCCCATAAACAAATGGTGAATAGAAATGATCAACGTGTGCTAATGGATCTATTTGTAAAAACCGACCCACTGTCGGATCATACCCTCTGTAGAACGTCTCATACCATCCCGTAGCCTGATTCAATTCATTTGCAGCATTGTACAAATACCGGTTGTCTTTGGTATTCTCCCGTGTCCATGAACTGGCGGTTTGTAAACCAAACGGGTAATACTCATTATACTGAATGATATTGCTCTTCGTATGTGTTACTTTGAAATCATCGAAGTATACCCAGTTCGGAGAGTCATCATCGTAGCTTAACCAGACGTAAATAAATCCAGCCTCTTTGATCTCTTTCGTAGGAAAGGAAATCTTCTGTTTCGTGAACGTAGCACCCGGTGCCACCTGCCAGCCCGCATCCAGCACTTTATAGTCTTTATCCACTAAAATATAATTCAGATAAGCAGCAGGCCTGTTGTCCCCCTGATTTCCTCCTGTGCCGAATGAGGTTATCGCTGAGTTTACACCATTGTAGACCAGGCCACTTTCACCTGCTCCGCCATTAACACCCCCAAATGCCCCGGCCACTGAATTGATCAGGGAATTAACCGGTGTGCTTGTTGTGCCGAAGCCACTGGGGTTTTCATGATACTCCCACACCTCCATATCGATCTTGTCACCCGGATATACCTTGACACTTTTAGCCGGACCTATCTTGTAGGTCTGATTCATGCGTATCGCCACACTACCACCCGGTGTATGGTTGGCACTTCCATTGGATACAACAAAGGTTCCATTCACATTCAGGTATTGATTACCACCATCATTGGCGTCACCTTCAAAGGTGGCGATTGGTGCTACAGGTGCTGGAGTAGCAGATGTGAATACCACCCGCGTGTTTCCCTGGTTATCTGCAATGGCATACTGGTATTCCAGGTTACTTCCGTTCTTCACAACCCTGCCTTCAGGTGAAGCGAAAAAACTCAGCGCATTGTTCTCATACACAAACCCATTCACATAATCC
>DASXWI010000645.1:0-1729 GCA_036503755.1 Saprospiraceae bacterium
CCGTATCTCCCGGAGGGGTATTTAAATCCTTGAAATGCGAAGGATAAACACCTGGATCACAGAATTGGGATGGCTCCTCCTGATAATGTATGGTAAAGCTATGTAACGTATCGACTGACTTGTTAATGATATATGCAGAAAGTTTTAGGATAACAGGTGCCCCAGGGTTCGGCGGAGACCAATACTCCACTGAATCCACAGAAATATCTTCGAATGCTAAATCCACATAAGTGATCGGCGTGGGATCCAGAAATGGATAGGCTATTCTATAATCTGCACCATATCCGGAGAATCCATCTATCCTCCAGGCATACAATCGTTCAGGATAAATACTGAAGACCCATGGATAAATGGTGTCAGGAGCAACGAATGGCGTACCATTAATAATGTCAAAATTCCGATCCAGTTGCAAGGCGTACCTCATATTTCCATTTCGTCCGGATGCAATTAAAATGTCACCCCTAACCACCAAAGAATCTATCAGCGTGAAGTATGCGGAGAGATCAATGTCTTGTGAATTTTCATTAAATGCATTCACAGCATGGAGCGATGTAGGCATATTAATATTTATGCCGATAATGAAGGAATCCATCGCTACCATATCGTTGAAAGAGATAGGATGATTTGGAATATTGAGCCATGTGTTGACTTCTTCAATTTGATTATTGAAATAAGTAGGAGGAAGGCCTGCAGAAAAGATCATCAATCCATCCAGTACCGGATAGACATGAGTGATATGAAAAAACGTTTCACGGAAATCTGTTTGGCCTGTGATGAGATTCTTAGAAAAAATAGTGTCTCCCCGTTGGTACAATACATGATTATCTGCTATAAGAAACGCATCATATTGGACACCTGACTTATCGTCCCAATAATTGTAGTGAACGGAATCCAGCACAAGGGTGGTCATGGTATCTGGCCTCCATAGGACAACTCGAAAATAATTACTCCCGGGGTAATCAAGCGGCCCTTCCCTGAAGGAAACAAGAATCGAGTTTGTACCAATTTGTCTTGAACGTAATGAATGTGTTGATTCCCCGGCTAGTCCTCCTTGTTTGATAATACTTCCGGTAGAAGAAATATGCCTCCACCCGGCAAAATAGCAAGTTGAATTATTGGCAAACGATACCGTAGAGGAATCTGATAACTCGAAGGCATTTTTAATCGAGGGATATCCATTTGGATATGTTCCCTCATAAATAACCTGGGCTTTAACCTGATTTGCTAGAAACAATAGACAAAACAGTTGTATGAAGTTTTTGTAGGTCATTTGAGTCGGTAATTTAAGGATCAGTAAGCAAAAGATACTTTTAATAATCCTTACCGCCAAGACCATTCCCCCCATTTGATCAACAGCCGACAAAAATTCATTCTTAAAAAACCTGCCAAGGGATGACTATAAAATAACCCAACCTGAGATTTTGAAAATTTACTTCACTTATTTTTGTGAAACTGTATTGTTTCTATCAGCTTATTATAACCTGCCCTTTTTACAGGTGATAAAGAAAATAGTCCATGAAAGATTTCTTCAGTCATTTCGATCCAATCCACTCTGCTCATCTTTTTAAGTTCGTCTGATATTTCAAATGAAGGTTCATGGTGAGGTACAGAAAACCTATTCCATGGACACACTTCCTGGCAAATATCACATCCGAAGATCCAACCTTCCATTTGACCTTTAAAGGATTCCGGTATTTGTGATTTCAATTCAATCGTCAGGTAGGAAATA
>DASXWI010000646.1:0-2233 GCA_036503755.1 Saprospiraceae bacterium
GGTTACTCCGTACCCAGGGGAGAGAATTTCTATTTAGAAATTCGAAGGGGTTAAATGGCTGGATAGCAGATGTAGTATTTCTTGTTAAACGCAATCTTCACCTGTGTCTCCAGGAAGGACGAAAAAAGCCGGATTTCCCCATTTTTCATTAGGATATTGATCTCATCATCTTCACGGACATAATCAGCCTTGGTTTCAGTTCCTAGCCAGATTAATTTATCTGCTTCTTCCTTGGTCCAATTATATTTTACCTGGCATTGCTCCTTGATGTCATTCACGATGCTGGCCTCTAATGGAGAGTCGGACCAACGGATTTTATGAAGTCTGCGATTGAAGAGATTGGATGTAAGAAAGCGCAATAGTGCGTTAGGATGGTCCTGCAATCTTTTAATGCTATAGTCAACGGAAATATCATCCAGCTGGCTGAAATACGGAAGGAACGTTGAGGATTCAGCACTAAATTGTTGGATATCTATTCTGCGGGACATGAAGTATTCAAGTTCAGGTGCCAGGTATGCATTCCGTTCCTTAGGATCAAGCGTACGAAGAATCTGAATGATCTCTTTGGCCATCAATTCAGCCGCAAGCGCAGTCTTATGTAAATAAACCTGCCAATACATGATACGCCTGGCTACTAAAAACTTTTCTATACTGTACAGTCCTTTTTCTTCAACCACCAATTTATCTTCTACCACCCTCAGCATTCTCAGTATTCTGTCATGTCCCACAACACCTTCAGCAACCCCGGTGTAAAAACTATCTCTTGAAAGGTAATCCAGGCGGTCAAGGTCTAGTTGTCCGCTGATTAATTGATGGAAGAAAGGTCTTGGATATTTTCCGGTGAACATATCATACCCAAGCTTGATTGGATCTCCAAGTTCCTGAGCCAGGTGTAGCATAATGGTTTTGCCAATGGCTTCATGATCTGCTTCTATGATGAGGCGCTCCAATGCATGGCTATAAGGACTATGCCCAATATCATGTAGCAACACAGCAATCAGAGCAGCTTCTTCTTCACTGGCTGAAATAACAGTGCCTTTGGTCCTCAATTCATCAATGGCCATCCCCATGAGATGCATAGCTCCCAGGGCGTGGTGAAATCGTGTGTGTTGTGAGCCTGGATAGACAAGATGGGTCAGCCCAGTCTGTTTTATCCTTCGCAGACGTTGAAACAAGGGATGCTCGATCAGGTCGAAGATCAACGGGGTCCGGATATAGATGAGCCCGTAGACCGGATCATTTATGAGCTTCATTTTGTTCATAAGGCAAAGATTGGGAAAATATCAGCCCGTCGGGTATCGTTGGATACATTCATATTGAATGAAGTCCTTACCTTAAGGCATTGTAGCAAACGCATATGGACAAGATTAAAATACTCTGGGCAGACGACGAAATCGATTTGCTGAAGCCGCAACTCTTCTTTCTTGAGAAGAAGGGATACCACGTTACCACCGTATCCAACGGCCACGATGCTATTGATGAATTTGAAAGGGCAGGAGATGTTGACATAGTCTTCCTGGATGAAAGTATGCCAGGACTTTCCGGTCTTGAAACAATGCAGCGTCTGAAAGCCATCAAACCTGCACTGCCCATTGTCATGATCACAAAGAATGAGGCTGAGAACATCATGGAAGAAGCACTTGGTTCACAAATCGATGACTACCTGATCAAACCGGTCAATCCAAATCAAATCCTTCTTACACTCAAAAAAATAGTTGATAATAAACGGCTCGTCAGGGAAAAAACTTCCTCGGATTACCAGGTTGAATTCAGGAATATTCTGATGGAAATCAATAGCGGGCTGGATGTAAATTCATGGGCACAAGCCTATAAAAAAATCGTTAACTGGGAATTGAAGATTGATACCTCACGCAGTGAAGAAATGATTGATATCCTTTCGATGCAAAAGTCAGAAGCAAATTCGGAGTTTTCAAAATTTGTCACCAGGAATTATCCCTCCTGGATAAACAATAAGGAATCAGCACCATTGATGTCTCCTGACTTATTTCAGGCCAAGATTCTTCCGCATCTCAATGATAAAACACCTGTTGTGTTTTTGTTGCTGGACAACCTGAGATGGGATCAATGGAAAATACTTGAACCCATCGTTACTGAACTTTATGAGGTTGAAGAGGAATCACACTTTTACAGCATACTTCCGACTTCAACTCAATACAGTCGAAATGCCATTTTCGCAGGTATGATGCCTGGAGATATAGCCAAAAACTACCCG
>DASXWI010000647.1:0-7859 GCA_036503755.1 Saprospiraceae bacterium
ATGCCATCTTCCAGATGTTATTTGGAAAATCGATTATAGTTCTTCGGCTTATCACCGCGATCTGGATTGCCCTAACGGCCTGGATGATCTATCACGTGCATAGCCAACTCTCCGGACAAACCACTGACCGACATCTCGATGCCGCCCCTGTAGCCAGCGGAGTGATCTATATTTTCATGACTTCCATTTTTACTTTTTTCGGTCTTTCCCCAAACACCGAACTCTTCTTTACGCTAGGGACGATCATCGCGCTATACCTTATTCTGCGGCATGATGGGTATGGCTGGCTTTTACTTGCAGGATTGTTGCTCGGAACAGGCTTTATGATCAAGTACGTCGTGCTCTTTGATGCGATGGGACTTGGCTTTTTATACTTGTTGCTTTTGTTGCTGAGAAAAAAAGACTGGCACTTCTGGATTTCAAGATGTGCCATCATGGCTCTAGGCTTCATGATACCCTTTGGATTGGTTTGGTTGTATTACAGGCAAATGGACATGGGAGATACTTTCTGGTTTTTTACGTTTGATCTCAGTGCCGGTTATTTTATCAAAGCCACGTGGCAACTCAATTTGCTTTATGTTATTGATTGCCTGATGCGTTTTTTTCCAATCACCCTTTGGTTTTTTTATTGCACATGGCACTGGCGCACGACGGGTATGGAGATGCCTATCCTGGCATGGACATGGGGAGCATCAGTATTAGTGATCATTCTGCTCCCGGGCAAATTATTTTATCATTATTTCATCCAGATGATGTTGCCCCTGAGTTTATTGGCCGGTAGTTTTTTTGATCACCGTCGCACTCCAAAACCCGCACTCGCCTGGATGCGTAATCCTAAGATTGGTTACCCATTGGTGATCACCGCAATGGTGGTGATATTGTATTTTCAAAAAAAGGATTTCATCGATAAACGAGATTATCCGAAAGAAGTAGCTGCCTGGCTCAAGGAACAATTGAAACCTGGAGAAAAGATATACACCGGAAATTATCAACAGATCATCTATCATCTGACTGGTACAGAGAGCCCAACACCTTATGTGCACTCATCATTAATCTGGGATGCTGAAAATAATCGCGCACTTGGTATAGACCGTGCAGTAGAATGCCAAAAGATTCTTGATCAGAAACCAAGGTTTATCCTGTTCAATAAAAAATTGCCGAAAGACAACCCTATGATACCCGCACTTCAATCGGATTATCAGCAGATCATGCTATTTGACAAGCAACTGCATATCTACGAACGGAAATGAAAGACCATACGTGCTCTTGTACGCAGGAGTTGTCATTTATTAAAAAATAAACGTACCAAAATTTGACCTTTCCGTAACCAAGGAAGATTGTAACTTCAACAGGAAATCATTACTCATCAAAACAAAACATCCAATGAAAAACTATTCTATTTTCCTTGGCTTAGTGTGCATCGCTATGACGGTATTGCTGTCACAATGCACCCAAAGCCCTTCTACTGCAGGAGAAACACCTTACGAAGTCAAGGCCACTTATGGAGGGTATGATACTCCAGAAAAGTGGGGTGAACATCTGGTGACCATTTGTGGTTGCCATGATTGCCATTCACCCAAGAAAATGGGCCCTATGGGACCTGAAGTTGACAGCACGCGCTTGTTATCTGGCCATCCTGCAGGCTTACCTCCGGCAGATATCGACCGGAAATTACTTGAGAGCAAAGGGATCATTGCTACAGACATGCTGACAGCATGGATCGGACCATGGGGTATTTCCTATACTGCAAATCTGACACCGGATGAAACTGGTTTAGGCAACTGGCAGGAAAGTAATTTTCTGACTGCGATCCGCGAAGGGAAACTTAAAGGGATTTCTACCTCCCGGCCGCTTTTACCACCCATGCCTTGGGATATGTATAAGCATATGTCAGATGACGAATTGAAAGCCATCTTTGCCTACCTCAAGACCGTGAAGCCAATAAAAAATATAGTGCCTGAACCTACGCCACCAGCAATGGCTGCAGCGAAATAAGTTAAAAATCAGGTTATGTTTAAAAAGATCCTGTGTTTGAATAGCACAGGATCTTTTTTTACAAATAAATGGGAAAGGAAAGAATAAACTAACCCTCAATCAACGTATGGACACATATCCACCCGGAACTCCGCCTTTTGAAAGGACGATCTGCCAAAGATGGTTTTTTCCAGCCTTGAACGTGCCTGCGCAAACCAACAAATAATATTTCCACATGCGGTAAAAGGCATCATCATATTTTTGGCTGAGTTGGCTCCATCCTTTGTTAAAGTTGTCATACCAGGCCCTAAGCGTTTTATCATAATCTTTTCCGAAATTATGCCAGTCTTCCATAATAAATAATCCTTCAATTGCTTTACCAATCTGGCTGATGGAAGGGATTAATGACCCTGGAAATATATACTTGTCTATCCATGGGTCATTGTGCGTCGACGGGTTATCACTGCCAATAGTGTGCAACAAAAACAATCCGTCATCTTTCAGGCATCGATGGGCGATCTCTATAAACCTACGGTGATTCTTATGGCCTACATGTTCAAACATGCCCAGGGAAACAATGCGATCATATTGGCCCGTGAGATCTCTGTAATCCATTAATTTCAGTTGTACCGGCAATCCTGCACAAAGTTCTTTTCCAAGTTCTATTTGTTGAGGGGATATGGTAATGCCTGTGACCTGCACGTCATATTTCTCTGCTGCATATTTTGCAAAACTTCCCCATCCACACCCGATGTCGAGCACTTGCATCCCCGGCTGGAGATTTATTTTCCGACAGGTGAGGTCCAGTTTATTTTCTTGCGCTTCATCAAGCGTCGCGGCATCTTTCCAATAAGCGCAGGTATAGGTCATACGTTTATCAAGCATGATGGAAAAAAGATCATTTCCGATATCATAGTGGTATTGCCCGTTGGAGAAGGCTCTGGATTTGGATTGCCTGTTGATCAACCTGGTGATAAAAACATCGGAGATCAATTTCCAGTTCGCCTTGATCTTTTTCTCGATATCCAGTTTCATTACGCGTGCGATCAGCTCGTCGAGTTGTGCGCATTCCCACCAGCCTTCAACATAGGCTTCACCGGCACCGAGTGTGCCATCGGAAAAAAGGCGTTCGAAAAACTGATTGTTGTACACCCGGATATCCCAGGGATGAATCCCGTCGATCTCAATCTCTGCCGGTGCCAGTAAAAAACGGAGGTCGGCTTTTAAACGATCTGTTTTCATACTCTTTCGAATTTGAAATGATCATCAACTGCTTCCGCTGAGTTGTTTTGAAATTCGTTCTAATAACGACTTCCCCTGTCAAGTCATTATATCAGGTATACATTTCAAGGGCTAAAAAGTTTAATTAGCCCTCATAAAATTGAGCCGCAAAACCGAATCATTATCGAGGGATCTTGCCAAATCCCCGAAGGATATACGTGTCGAGAAAAATCTGGGCCAGGAGAAAAAGCAAGGAAAATTCGAGCGCATACGTCCAGGGTATGGCATGCTCTGTATCCGTTCCACCCAGATGGTACATCAATGCGCTATACCCTGTAAAATCTCCGTGCTGATCGGCATCCGGCCGGCAGAAACTAAAGGATAGAAAGGCAAGGGCTGAAAGGATCATCCACAGATTATACTTTGGATACTTTTTATAGGCTTTGATCATCGCATATACATGCATGATAATAGCCGGGATCAGGACCACCGAGAAGATAGTGAGATAGAATCCGAAGCTGATGATGATCACATACAGGGTAAGGAGAAAGCCAAGTGAAACGAAGGCAGTGATTAGATTTTTGGATATCATTTGCGGGTAAAGCTAATGATCTGTGGCCATTTTCTTTGATATGAACAAGGTTTTGGATGTAGAGACGCGATTAATCGCATCTCTACATCCAAAACCTTCTTCATAAATAAGGAAATGATGCGAATGATTACCGCATCAAAAATTTAGTTGCAACTGAAGCCTCAGTAGATTCCCCGATTGCTGATTATCCTGCAGAAGGTAGTCCTCAAAAGTACGGTCGGAAATCGTATACATCGCCACCAATTCCAGGAATTTTGTGGGTTGCCATTCCAAACCAATTTCAACTTCATCGACGAGGTAGCTTCTCGCATCCCTTTCATGTTTTTTACCCCCATCATAATGTTGGTAACGAACGAATGGAAAAATGAGCATGTTATCCAACTCCAATTTATAATTGATCAGTATATAACCTCCTTTCAGATCTTGTACTTCGATGGAATCTGTTTGTGAGTTGAATTCTGGTCCGCGCCCGATATTATACTCCGCCTGGAAACCGAAAGGCTTTGGATACATAATGAGCGATGCCGCTACACGTTCATCAATATAACTATTACCCGGAGCAGTTTTTACGCCAGGTGAAAGTTGATCCGGCGCGAGCACAAATTTGCCGGTATAGGCTTGTATACTGGGTTCAAATATCTGGTTCTTCAAAGCAAATGGATAGGTGAGACGTGTCACAAAATGCAACTCATCATTAAGCTCAGGACGATTAGCTGTCTGGCCATTGAATGCGCCTATTCCAAAAATGCCATAGTCGCCACTTCCTTTGAGACCATCCCTGACAAGGCTGGAAAATAACGCTCTCTTTTCTTTTGGTGCCCAGTAAAAAAACATACCCAGGTCACGCTCATTCGACAACGCACTATTCAACGCATCTGACCTGTCAAGGGGGAGCCTGTTCTGGCTTGATTGAAGAATCTCAAATCCATAAGGGACTTTACTTTGACCCACACGCAATCTGAACTCATTGTCATTGTCGAATCCAACATCCACATAAGCATCTCTCAATTGAGCGAAATGCAAACCTGTGGCACTCGCTGAACTAGCGAAGTCAGGCTGTATATAGAAATATACTTTCTTAAAAATCTGTCCATATAAAATGATACGCATCCGGCGAATAAAAAATCCGCCATTATCTCCCCATGAACGATCGCACTGTTCACACTTCAGTTGATCATTGGTTTCCAACAAGCGGTTGTATCGGAACTGCGCATATCCGCGGATAGCAATGTTGTCATACCACTTCTTTTCGGCAGGAGGTGGAGGGGCAGGAGCAGTTTCAGCAGGAGTTGTGGTTTGGGCACTGACCATATGCATAAAGCATAGGAATACCACGCTATAAAAAATACGCGGGAGGAGCATAGCTGGTTGCATTAGATTTTAAAAAAAAACGTTGACTACACTTGCTCAGGGTTATTATCGGATAACCGATGAACAGCATTTTGATGTAGTATGCGACAAAGATACATCAATGAGCATGTGGTGAAATGTTGAGAGCACTTCCGGTTTGCATTGATATGGAAAATGGAATATTGGAAACAGCACAACCAAAAGTCGTTTCTGCTTAGCACATGAACTCTATTTTCGGTGTAGCCCGTTCAAAGTCAATTCTTTACTAAAAGTAATGCCGATTAATTAGCATCACAACTTAAATAACTCATGAGGTTGCGTGTAAATTCAATGTAAACAGAACACCTCGAAATTGTCCAATTGGCCCAATCTTTTAAACATAAATTTACACCGGGCTGGGCTGAACCTATGGGAACCCCCTGCTACTAAAAATGGCTAAACAAGGCTATATTTACGCCTAAGCAAGACAAATGTGCCCGTATAAGCCAAGCATATTCCCCCTACACTGGCTATTTTTAAGCAACACTGGTTTATATTATCCTTACACCCGACATGGTAAATTGGTCAGTCATTCGCACCTTTAAGCTTCTTATCCTGCTTTTATTCCTTTTATGCAGTAGCCTGATCTTAACAGGCCAGGGCATACATCCCTATTTCAAGCACCTTACCGTCGAAAATGGTCTTTCCAACAATTGGGTAAAATGCATCCTGAAGGATCGGGATGGCTTTATGTGGTTCGGGACCTTCAATGGGATCAACCGATATGATGGTAGCCAATTCAAAATATTCCAGTCTAACGACAACACCAAACTCGGGGATAATATCATCGAATGCCTGGCTGAAGATCAAAAAGGAAATGTGTGGGTAGGTACTTTCAGCGGTGGCATCCATCGTTTTGATCGCAATACTGAAACCTTCACACAGTACCAGCACGATCCAAATAAACCATCATCGATCAGTGGCAACAGGATATGCAGTATATTTTCTGACAGCAAGGGGCGTCTATGGGTCGGGACAGATGCAGGACTTGATTTGTATGACCCTGATCAAAATACTTTTACACATCATCTCCACAAACCAGGTGAACCAGGTAGCATAACACGCGGTCTTGTCTCGAGCATTTACGAAGATCATAATGGACAGCTTTGGATTGGAACAGAATTCGGGCTTAATATTTTTCATAGAGACACAAAGCAGTTTCTGCATTTCCGTCACGACCCAAAGGATAACCGCAGCCTTGCAGAAGATTATGTCAAATCAATCTATGAAGATAAATACGGTAATATCTGGCTTGGCACATGGGGAGGAGGACTTGATAAATTTGATGCAGCCACCAAAACATTTCAACATTTCCAACATGAGCAAAGTAGTCCCTGGGTACTCAGCAACAACAGCGTACTTGCCCTGGCGGGGAACAATGAAGATCTCATCTATATCGCTACGGAAGGTGGAGGACTAAATGTGTTTGATATTCAAAAAGAACAATTCACCCAACTTATTCCAGACCTCATTAACACGAGGAGCATCAACAGCAATTCAGTTCACGCGCTCTACTACGATGATGAAATTGGAATGTTGTGGGCAGGTACATATAACGGAGGCGTTAATTATTTCAGCAAATGGGACAAGTCTTTTGTTCTTCACCAGGCAGGTGTCTTTGGACTTAATAATAATCATGTAACTAGTATTGCAGAAGACCAACAAGGACGATTGTGGATAGGAACAGATGGAGGCGGTATCAATGTTTTGGACCAGGGCAAGAGCAAGTATACATATATAAGTAAGGAAGAAAATAAAAAAGATGGATTGCAAAGCAATGCAATCTTGTCATTGTTGTGCGACAAACACAATTCAATTTGGGTGGGTACTTACAATGGCGGACTTGATGTCATTCAACCTGCAACTGGTGCGATCAAGCACTATAGCCACAAACCTGGCGATACGAAAAGTCTGAGCGAAAAAAATGTAAGTGTCATCTACGAAGACAAGCGAGGCAATATCTGGGCAGGCACCATGTTTGGCGGTTTGAATCTCTTTGACCGCAAGACTCAAACCTTTACATCGTATATCCACGATCCTTCAGATGCAGGAAGCATCGTAGACAATTTTATCTATGGTATCTATGAAGATCGTCTTGGAAGGTTGCTTGTACAAACCGGGAAAGGACTGGAAATCTTTGATTACAAGACAGGACGTTTTGAACGATTTAATCCTAGCCTCACAACCAACTTTGGAGTACCTGTTACACTTCTCGAAGACAGCCAAGGGAATCTTTGGGTGGGTTCGCAAGAAAATGGTTTATTTCGAATAGATCGCACTGGTGTCAAATTAACACGATACCAGATTGAAGATGGATTACCCAGCAATAGCATCACAGGTATCTTAGAAGATGAGTCAGGTAACCTTTGGATAAGCACCCAACGTGGCTTGTGCAAATTTGAAGAAGCCGTCATCAACGCAGACAAAGTAAACATTCATACATATGCTGTTGAGGATGGCTTGCAAGGAAGTGAATTCAAGAGAGGCGCATATTGCAAGTTGAAAAACGGGCAACTTGCTTTTGGTGGACAAAATGGATTTAATGTATTTGATCCTTTAAAAATAAAAGTCAATCCTTTTATTCCATCCGTCAGTATTACCGGTTTTAAAATTTTTAACAAGGATGTTGATTTTAGAAAAGCATCCACGCTAAAGGTTCCAGTCACTGAGACAAAATCCATCC
>DASXWI010000648.1:0-3299 GCA_036503755.1 Saprospiraceae bacterium
ATATCCTGGGACGGGAAGATGAAAGGCGAGACGATGAATCCGGGGGTGTTTACGTTTAAGATGGTCGCTGTGTATAAGAATGGAGATAGAATTGTTAGATACGGAGATATTACATTGCTGAGATAGAATAAGGAATTACGAACAAGGAACAGGGAGCATCGAAGTAAGAAAGATATGTCGGGAGACAGTTTTGACTTGTATTCAATAGCCAATGGTTCGACTACGCTCACCACAAGTAGCCAAGTTGAAGTATAAAGGTTACCTGTCCTATTTCCTATTTCCTATTTCCTATCTCCTGCCTCCTTAATAACAATAGTCAAGGCGAAGTGGAAAGTTGGCATATGTATGGTGATGATCATTGATACTCTTGGATCATACCTCCCCGGCGTTTCCATGCGAAAGGATGAGTGTTGCGGAACGCAGGGGGCGGGGGCGAAATCATTCTCAAAGTTGAGCCGAAACGACATATGCAAGAGCTGACAACGAGTACCACGCAATGCATCATGTACAACTCACCCCCAACCCCTCTCTTACATTTGATTTAGAGTACGCAATTGATTCTCATTCAAGAGAGGGGAGCTTTCAATCCAGGAACTCCCCTCTCTTGAAATTGGAGTTATTTCTATTTGATAGACTTAAAATAAGAGAGGGGCGGGGGGTGAGTTTTAGCGAGGGCATTAGTGATGGAATAACGAATACTGAACAGGGAACATCGAATTAAGAAGCTTTGTCTAGAGACAGATTTGACTTATTATCAATAGCCAATACCCAAGTAGAAGTAAAAAGTTAGTATTTCTTATCTCCTATTTCCTATTTCCTAACTCCTGCGTCCTTAATAACAATAACCAAGTAGAAGTAAAAAGTTTACCTGTCCTATCTCCTATCTCCTATCTACTCAATAAACCCATAAACTCATAAACCTATAACCTTATAAGCCTATAAGCCTATAACCTCCATAAACTTATAAACCCATAAACTCATCACCCAAAAGCCACATAAGCCTATAACCTAAACTGTATCCTCATTGGAATCAATACGTTACGCATAGCCTTACCTACAAAGCCCTATTTATCATATTACGCGAAAATGTTATGGTATCCTTTTTGAAAGTCTTTTGGTAAGAAGGTTAATTAAAACTAAGATCCAAAAAAACAGAGGCAGACATGGAGGCTAAAGAACGGGTTACGCCAAAGAAGCATTTTGCGGCCCATGACACATTTCTGACAGATATGAGATTCTGGCTGATCGTACTCATGCTCGCTGCATTTGTTCTATTTCTAATTTTTTTAAGTCCGGCGTGAAAGCACCCCGGGCTGCTAATTGCCCATATTTATTGTATTATCTCACCCAAGAGGAGAGTTAAGTTGACCCCAAAAAACCTTTTTTTATTTTTCCCAACCGGGTCTCACCCCCCACTTTTTCTCTCTTAAGCCACACCCTTACACAATAGTTTACCTTTGCGGCGATGAATTGTGTTACGCTGGAGTCCGTATCTAAATCTTACGGCGAAAAAATCCTTTTAGATAATATCGAGTTGAGAGTCAACCAGGGCGATAAAATAGCCCTGATTGCACAAAACGGGAGTGGCAAAACCACCCTGATGAAAATCCTTTGCGGCCTGGTAGCCCCCGAAGGCGAACACGCCAGGGTATTGGTTGCCCCCAACGTTAAGATTGGTTACCTCGACCAGGAACCTGACTTCCTTCCCGGCGATACCATCAGGGATGCCATCATGAGCATCGATCTCCCCGAAATCAAAGCATGGGCCGATCATCATGTTGCTTTCATAGGTAATGATGCTGCAGCATTACAGAAAGCTGCGATCAGCATGGATGACCACCATGCCTGGGATATCGAATCTACGATCATGCAGATGTTGCATCAACTGCATTTAGCGGATATCGAAAAACCTATTGAACAACTTTCCGGAGGTCAGAAGAAACGCTTGGCCATGGCTATGATCATTTTATCAAGACCAGATGTCCTGGTCCTTGATGAGCCCACCAATCACCTGGATATGGCGATGGTGGAATGGTTGGAAAGTTTTTTCCTGCAACCTGACAAAACTTTTCTAACGGTGACCCACGACCGGTATTTCCTGGATCGTGTTTGTAACCAGATCATCGAGCTGGATAGAGGTAAACTTCGATCCTACCAGGGAAATTATTCCGACTACCTCGAAAAGAAAGCTTTGCTCAATGAGAATATGCAGTCTTCTCAGGAGAAGGCAAAGCAATTGATGAAAAAGGAACTTGACTGGATCCGTAGGATGCCAAAAGCGAGGACAACAAAGAACAAAGCACGTATCGACAACTTCGAACACGTGAAAGCCGCGGCTGCGAGAGTGTTGTACCAGGATACGGTGAAGATGGAAATTGACATGCAACGTCTTGGTTCGAAAATCCTGGAGTGCCACAACCTCGGCTTTTATTATAACCCGGATAAATGGCTGATCAAAAATTTTGATTTCAAATTTCCAACAAAAGATCGCGTAGGTATCATCGGTCCAAACGGCGCAGGAAAAAGTACATTCATATCTATACTCACCGGCCAACTTCAACCTACGCAAGGAAAAATTGTCCACGGCGATACACTACGCCTTGGTCACATGCATCAGGATGGACTGAAGATGTCAACGGACAAACGGTTGATAGATATCATCAGAGATATAGCAGATTATATTCCACTAAAAGGAGGCGGCAAGCTTTCAGCAGAGCAGTTGCTTGAGAGATTTTTGTTTACCAGGCCACAACAACAGGTTTACTATTCGCAGATCAGCGGAGGGGAGCGCAGACGTTTGTATCTGCTCACCATCCTCATGGCCAATCCAAACATGCTGATCCTGGATGAGCCCACCAATGACCTTGATATCATCACGCTGAATGTGTTAGAAGATTTCCTGATGGAATATCCAGGGGTGTTGATCCTCGCTTCACATGACAGGTACATGCTCGACAAACTAGCTGATCACATCTTTGTCTTTGAAGGCGATGGCGTGATCAAAGATTTCCCAGGTGGTTACACTGCATACAGCATCTGGAAAGAAAGCCAGGAAGCAGAGCAAGTAGTGCAAACCGCAGTAAAAGCAAATGCCAACCAACCAATTGCTGTCATCGACCGCCAGGAAGTCCGCAAAGCATTACGCCGCACAGAAAAATCAATCGAGCAACTCGAAGCCAAAAAACAAACTTTAGAGAATAATTTTCTTCTTCCCGATCCCTCCCTCACCGATCTACAACGATGGGATAAAGAACTTCAACAAACGATAGCACAACTCCATGAGATGGAAACTACGTGGC
>DASXWI010000649.1:0-3295 GCA_036503755.1 Saprospiraceae bacterium
GCAAAGCACCATACGCTAAACAGATGGCCCGCAGGGCATCATCTCTAAACACTGTTGATATTAAAAGGATGTGTACTTTCGTCATCATGAAATATGATTTCATTCTGTACCTGTTCATCTTAGTGTCAGGTTGTACAAATGCAAAGCAACCAGTAATAACAACAACCAATCAGGACACAGTACCTGTCGCCTCCATTATTGACGACTCTACCCGCATCCGCTTAATGGATGAAAAGAAACAATTGTCCGCTAAAATGGCTGTAGCACAGCTGACTTATTTCATCATTCATGTGCCCAATGAAGAATTTGGCTATACCATTTTCATTGACGGACAGATGTACATCGAGCAAAAAACAATCCCTGCCCTTCCGGGCAACCATGGCTTTGCGTCCAAAGAGGATGCGGAAAAAATAGCCAGGCTGGCCATTGAAAAAATCAAACAAGGTGAAATGCCCCCGACCATTTCAGTCGATGATCTAAAAGCAAACGGGATAACTCAGCAACCATAGTATTGTTTTGGAACGCAGATGACGCAGATGGATTTTAAATTTAATTACGCTAATTAAGTTTCAGTAAAAGACAGATGAAGTATTTACTTCCACAGCAAAGGCTAATCTGCTAAATATTCTTTTGTAATAATTCTGCGCAATCTGCGATCCTAACCTCCTCATTTTCAGGCAAATCTTTAGCCTGTCACGTTTTCGTCCATAGACTGTCATGATTTTGTACAGGTGTAGTCATCCTTTAGTACACCTCGTTTTCTAGGATAGGGTGTACGGTGCTTTTACTTTCACCATCGATGTCTATATCAACATTATTTAAAGTAAAAGAGCTTGGATCTTATGTCCTGCTCCTGCTGCTCCTGATCGTATTGATCGCGATCACTCTTTATCTCAGCGACCTTAGAATAAAACGGATCGAGCAGGAGATTCCCAAGGTAGGGGAAGTCACATCTCCTGTTCCCGTTTTTCCTTCTTCTGTTTTTTTCCCTAACTGCACTTCGCAAAAACACCATTAAGATGAAAAAGATCGTAAGTATTTGTTTCTTCGGATTCCTCTCCATGGCCGTCAAGGCACAGTCCGTTGGGGTGGGTACACAAACACCCGATTCAAGCGCCTTACTCGACATACATAGTACTACAAAGGGCGTATTGATTCCGCGGATGACAACTGGGCAACGTATTGGCATTGTTTCTCCTGCGACAGGATTGTTAGTATATGATATTACTACGCAATCAATGTGGATAAAGAAATCTTCCGGGTGGGCTCCATTCATCGATGGATTGACGACTGAGGTTTTTCGTAATGGCCCTGATATGATCTACATGGGATTGACAGATTCGGTAGGAGTCGGCACCATGACGCCTACACGTAAATTCCAGGTGAGTACAAATGGCCCAGGGTATGGCATATCTCATAAACGGGGAACACAGGAAATGGCCACTTATTTTGAAGATAATGAAGGAAGGATGGGAACAGTTTCAGCTGATCGCTTTGCACTTATGGCAGGAGGTGTTATAGGTATGAAAATTCATGGCAGTGGAAACATTACTATGGGTACAGCATTTTTTCCGACAAACCAATTAAACGTGGGTGGTGAGGCAAGCATTTCGGAGAGTTTAGTAGTTGGAGGGTCAGGTAATCATAACAGTGCAGCCCTGGATATACAGGGAACGACTAAGGGTATGCTGATTCCACGCATGACCACTGCACAGCGCGATGCTATTGTTACACCAGCCAATGGGCTTCAGATATATAATCTCGATGACTTTTGCATTGATATTTTCGATGGCTCGGAATGGACAAAACATTGCGGTTTAAGGCAAACAGGTGTAGACACTGCTGATCTTATTCTTGTGGAATCAATAGCTGCCCCAGGTTTTGCGCGAGCGCGGGCAGTCGCGTTCACGATTGGGTCGAAAGGCTATATGGGTACAGGACAACGCGCATTCTCTAGCGGTTGGACCTATATGGATGATTTTTGGGAATTTAATCCGCTGACCAATATTTGGACACAGAAAGCAACGTTTCCAGGGCCCCCAAGAGCGGGAGCTGTAGGTTTTGCAATCAATGGAAAAGGATATTTGGGAACAGGAGAATCATCACCCAGTTTGTTTAGAAATGATTTCTATGAATATAATCCATCCACAAATAACTGGACAATTAAAGCGTTTGTTCCTATACTTGGCTTAAGTGAAGCTTTTGGTTTTTCATTGGACAATGCATTTGGCGGATTTGGATACATAGGTGCAGGATTCTCTCAAGCTGGTGGATTTTCTGGACAAATGTTTCAGTATAGCCCGACTTTCAACAATTGGGCCCCAGTCAATCCATTTCCGCTCTTCGGCGCCAGGTTCGTAAGTTTTGTCGTTGGTAATCTTGCTTATGCAGGAATAGGATATACCACTACTCCTTATGACAACAGATTATTCTCCTTCAATGGTGGTACCTGGACAGAAGTGTCGACCTTTCCTGGAACACTGAGGGAGGATGCAGTTGGGTTTGGGATCGGGAATATGGGGTACGTAGCAACAGGTAGAACTTTTTCCACTGAGCACAAGGATATGTGGCGGTTTAATCCCAATGGTTTTACATGGGAGCAATTACCGGATATTGGTACAGAAGGAACTTATGCCGGCATCAGCTTTGTCATTGATAATAAGGCATACATCGGGACAGGATTCCTGGATTCCGATTCGTATTCAAGTGATATGTTTGAATTCGAGCCTTACCCAATAGGGCCTGTATATGATAACTCATTAGACGACAAGGCAGCAACCATTATTGAACCAATATGGAAAAAAGAAGTTGACGTAGTCTCTACGGAAAACCGAATCGATATCAATACCTATCATCGAAGTCACACCGCTCCGGTAAATAGTAAATTTTACGTGACGGGTAATTTCAAACAGGAATCGAATGGCCCTGAATTTCGTGTCGATGATGGTACCCAGGGAATAGGACTTGGATTTAATACCATCTATGCTGCAGGTTCCAATACTTCACAAGACCTTGGCTTAGCTGCCAAGGGTGCGAGCGGCGACGTATTTATTAAAACGAATGGTGCCGAACGAGCCAGAATCACACCTTCAGGAAATCTTGGCATCGGAACCACCACACCAAATGCACCATTACAATTCAACAATGCAGATGGCAATCGCAAAATGGTTTTTTTCGAAAGTGTCAATAACGATCACCAATACTCAGGTATTGGTACAACAGTTGGAAGTGTCCGATACCAGGTCAACGCCACCACAAGTGATCATATATTCTTTGCAGGAGCAAACGCAACGAC
>DASXWI010000650.1:0-10832 GCA_036503755.1 Saprospiraceae bacterium
AATTTTCCAGTTGGTCCGCAATCGTTTGTTGTTCTTCTTTCATATCAATTGAGTTTTTTTCAGTACTAAATAAGGGGTTGGTTTGTAAAGTTAGGGCATTCAAGGACACCTCTCTCGTATATAAATATTTTTGTGCCTACATAAAGGCAATTGTAAGAGGGGGTCGAGGGGGAGTTATATAAAAATCATTCCATATACGAAGACAATTGTAAGAAGGATCCAGCGGTTTAGTCCATTTCGAAAGACTAAATGTAACACCACCCATCACTTTATACTTTACATATTATACTCTATACTTTATACTCTATACTTTATCCCTGCCCTTTGCTCATTTTTCACTCTTCACTCTTCACTTTTCACTTTTCACTTTTCACTTTGCTCCATGCCCTACGCTCTATGCTTTTTTCGCCGCGAATTCACGCGAATTTTCACGAATTTAATTCTCCATTTTCCGATCACCGATCACCGATCACCGATCACCGATCACCGATCACCGAATCACTGATCACCCTATGCCCTATGCCCCATGCCCTATGCTCATTCACTCCACACCGTTTCACCTTTCGAATTAATATAAACGATCGTGTTCTTAAACGCACTTCCTGCTTCCATTCTTGCCATACCGTTTTTAAAATGATTGATACCTGCATACTGAGGTGGAATTACTTCTTCCCCTTTGCTGTTCATAAACCCCCAACTCATTGCTTCATCCTGGATGGGGATAAGCCCCTGATTCATGGAGCCGACATTTCGATAGGGTAAACTATCCAGCACAACTGTTCCTTGCGGGTCAATCACTTTCCAGATCTTATTCATCTTGTCTTCACTTCTTACCCAAACCGTTGCATGACCCTCCGAAAAATCCCAACCGAAATGATATTCAGGTGGAATAACATAAACTCCTTCTTTGTCGATAAAACCTCCTAAGATGGTAAACCCATGTTCGGCAGAAGAATCATCTTGTTGCCACATCGCCCACGCAAGACCGTTGACAAAATTTCCTCCCGAATGGAATTGCGCTGAAATCGCCCATTGACCTGAAGTATCAATATATCCTACTTGCTCATCAGCACCAAAAACCGGGGCTCTTCCTTCATTAAACCTTGGATGATTAACCGATCCCGTATACGCAGGTTTGATGACCACCTGTCCGCTCTTATCAATAAACCCTACCCAGCCTCCTTGTTTTATAGCAGCATAACCATGATGAAAGCTTGAAGCATCCTCAAATTGACACGGAATAATTTCTTTGCCTTCAGCATTGACAAAACCATACTTATCATCTTTACGAACCACTGCATATCCTTCCGAAAAGTTTTCGGCACGTTGGTATATAGGTTGCACAACCCAGTTTCCTTGCTTATCAATAAAGCCATACAGATAATCTTCTCCTTTAATCTCTCCTACTTTCGCATAACCATCGTAGAAATCATCCGCATCACCCCATTGGAGGGGAAGTACTATTTCTCCCTTTCGGTTGATATAGCCCCACTTGTCTTTGATCTTTACGGGATACAATTCGTCTTTGAATTGATTGTACGCTGCCTGGCGGTCAGCTTCATTCTCCGGATTGCTGTTCATAGTTGAAGCAGAAGATTTACAACGTAAAAAGGAAAACAGGGATAGCAGGATGAGCATGTTTGTAGGAGAGGATGTTGGTTTCATGTGTCTAAAATGATAATGACGAAAATAGTACAATAGATTCGTAGCATGATACAGATTGTTTTGCCCCTACAGGGCAAGGATATTTTTTCTCGACCTGATGTTACCAACCTGTAGCCCCTACGGGGCAGTGATTTTCATTCGTCATTAATTTTACATTGAATACTTGTGTTTTCCAATTCTAAAAAATCAGTTCAAGTTGATGGTCCTTTAATTTTCAGATTATCAATGCAGCCATTGGTATACTACCTTTTCACTTTTACTTGGGTATTCGGTATTGGGTATTTATGTAAAGCACAAATCATCCTCTTGACTTATTTCCATATTTCCTTATTTCCCATTCTTTTTAGCCCTTTTCATTCTTCATTCTTCATTCTTCATTTTTCATTTCCCCCATTCTTCACTTTTCACTTAACTTCGCATCCCCATGAAAAGTATTGCGTACATCACCCCCAATTTCACCGCAAACGCTGTCAGGTTTATCGAAGCCCTGACCACCCTGCATGATATCCGCCTGGTGCTCATCAGCCAGGAACCGGTCGACCTTCTTCCTTCCTGGCTACAAAGCCGTCTTTTCACTTCCCGTGAAGTCGCTGACGTTTTTGATAAATGGACCTTGATCAAGACGCTGACCGATCTGCAAAAGATCACAGGTGCTTTCGACCGGATCCTTGGAGCAACCGAACAACTCCAGGTACCTATGGCAGAAGCTCGCCTTGCGCTTGGTGTGCCCGGGATGAATACAGAAAGTGCACAGAACTTCCGCGACAAAGCACGGATGAAGATGTTGTTTAATGAAAACAAAATTCCGTGTGCTAGACATGCACTTGCACACGATCTTGAAAGTGCACTTGAATTTGCGAGGAAATGTCCATATCCGGTTGTAGCTAAACCTGTGGCAGGAGCTGGTTCGCAAACAACATACAGAGTGAGCAATGATGAAGAAATGTTTACCGCTTTTTCATCACTCGGTCATGCAGTAGCAGAAGGTGTGATTATTGAAGAATTTATCCAGGGTGAAGAATTTTCACTCGATACATTTATGCTCAATGGTAAAATCCTTGGGCAGACCATAAATCATTATTACCCTACACCCCTGGAAGCGATGTCCAATCCATGGATCCAGTGGCGGGTCATTCTCCGCAAGGAACATAATAATAAAGCCTTTGATGATATCCGCAAGGCAGGTAAAAAAGCCCTCGATGTCCTTGGTATGAAAACCGGGCTTAGTCACATGGAATGGTTTAGAAGAAAAGATGGGTCCATTGCTATTTCAGAAATTGCTGCACGTCCGCCTGGTGCACAATTCACAACATTGATTTCACGGGCATGTGATTTTGATGCGATTAAAGCATGGGCCAGGTTGATGATCTACGACGAACCCGTTTCTCCCGAAATCAAATACAGTTGTGGTGCAGCCTATCTCCGTGGCCAGGGAGAGGGCAAGGTGTCACAAGTTGAAGGCCTCGGTGCAATACGCACCAAATACGCTGATATCATCACGGATATTCGCGTTCCCAAAATCGGTCAGGAAAAATCACTCAGCTATGAAGGGGAAGGATTTGTGATCCTCAGGCATCCGGACTCCAAGGTAGTAGAAGAAGCGTTAAAGGAAATTGTGGAGACGGTACGGGTAGTGCTGGCGTAAGACAGTGAGACAGTGAGACAGTGAGATAGTAAGACAGTGAGAGGTGTGGGAGTGAGCATGGTTGATCATGCCTCTCTTGGAAGGGGTCGGGGGGATGTTATCGTCAGTCGTGAATCATCAGTTCTTGCAACATAAATCAAATGGTAAACAAACAGTTCTACGGCACAACTCCCGAGGGCAAGGAAGTCACAGCATTCACCCTAACCAACAGTCATGGAATGGTGATAACCGTGATTAACTATGGCTGCACAATCACTTCTTTATTCGTACCAGATCGCAATGGAGTTTTTGAGGATGTTGTTCTCGGTTTTGACAACCTGGAAGGATACCTGCAATCCTCTGAATATATCGGTTGTATTGTAGGCCGTTTCGCCAACCGGATTGCTTATGGGAAATTTTCACTCGACGGAAAAGAATATACCCTTGCAACTAATCTGCCTCCACATCATCTACATGGTGGCGTGAAAGGATTTAGCCATGTCGTGTGGGAAGCGGAAGAAATTCAATCAGACAATGCTGTTGGCATACGTTTTACACACTTGAGTCCAGATGGTGATGAAGGCTATCCTGGAAATCTTCATCTTGAAATAAAATACATCCTCGGAAATGACAACACCGTGACTTTTGAATATCATGCCTCGACAGACAAGTCAACGATCATCAACCTGACACAACATTCCTACTTCAATTTAAATGGAGGAAAGAAGAATATTCTTGATCATGAACTAACGGTTTATGCGGATCAATTTATTCCTGCAGATGCATTGATGATACCAACTGGAGAATTGAAAAATGTTGACGATACTCCTTTTGATTTTAGAAAACCAAAAACCATCGGTCAGGATATTTCACTTGAAGATGAACAGTTGATCCGCGGTCATGGATATGATCATACTTTCGTGATTAAACCTTCACCAGATGAATTGCATCATGCTGCCACACTCACTGATCAACTTTCCGGACGAAAAATGGATGTGTATACTACAGAACCTGGAGTGCAAGTGTACACAGCTAATTTTCTAAAAAGTAATGTTCCAGGAAAAGGGAATATCCCATTGACAAAACGGCTCGGCATCTGTCTGGAAACCCAACACTTTCCAGATTCGCCAAATCAAACGACCTTCCCATCTGTTGTTTTGAATTCAGGTGAGACCTATTATTCAAAAACACTGCTTTCCTTTTCAGTCAGTCAAATGTGAAGTTAGGAATCAAACACTTGAAGTCCTGATTCCTATTTCCTGCATCCTATATCCTTTACATAGAGACAATCTTGATCTCCACTCGTTGATTCTTTCTTCGCCCATCTACTGTCTGGTTTGAGGCCACAGGTTGACGCTTGCCATACCCTTTGTAAGCTATTCTTGACTGAGGAATGCCCTTTTCGTAAAGGTACTCGGCGATATCTTTTGCTCGGGCTGTGGAAAGTTTATCGCAATAAGCATCTTCCGGAAGACTATTCGTATGTCCACCTATTTCGATTTTTACTTTATCGTTTTCATTGAGGAAGGCATAAATCTCTTCAAGTACTGCATACGACTCTGGTTTGATGGTCGAACTGTCCGCTTCAAAATAAAGTTTGTCAACGCGTATGGTCTGCCCTACAGCGATCGTGGCGATATCCAATGTTTTCAATACTTTTTCACCTTCCATAACCAGGGTAGAAGTAACAATACATCCATTGGCATCAACGACAGATAAGGTATGTGTTCCTTCAGGTAAAGTATACGCCAGGGCGTTTGTTTCTCCATTACTCCATTTATAGGTATAGGGTTCTGTTCCACCGGTAACTGTTCCGTTTGCCTTTCCATCTGTCGCAAGGACGTCTGATGCTTTTGTCTTTACAGCAGTAACCAAAGTCATAGGGGGTGCTAATGGAATGATACCACTCGTAAGAAGTGTCTTTCCGATGTTATCCGTCACGGTCACCTGGTATAGTCCTGGTGCAAGTCCCGTAGCTTCTTCCGAAGTGTTGATACCATCTGCCCAGGCGTACGTGTATGGAGGTACACCACCAGCAGCTTTAACCAGCAGATGTCCTGTTGCCATACCTGAACATACCGGAATGGATTTCACTTCGATGACGGCTGCAAGTTCATTTCCGATGACAACAGGCTCAACAACCTTGGTTGTATCCTCAATCACCCGCGCAAGTCCATTGTGACCCGCCATCCAGACATTCTTGCCGGGACCTTGTGACAACAATATCATTTGATCCGTGTCCCCTCCTTCATTCATGCTTATGATTTTCTCCTGGTAGGGATCATACTTGACAAGCATATCTGAAGCGATATAAATCAACCCTTTCGAGTCCGAGGATAATGCTTTTACACGGCCGTCAACAAGGTCGCGCCATGCATCAATAGGATACCATCTGTTGTAGTTATCCACTAACCACATATTGCTGTCCGCCGCCATCCATGCTCCTTCAGAAGTGGAGGTGATAGCCGTTACCGCCTGATCTTTTTCGTAAAGTTTCCACTTGCTTCCATGTACACGTACGACACCTGAATCAGTACCTATCCATCGGATACCTGAATTGTCAGTGTCAATAAAGTTGATCTTATTGCTTTCTAAAACGCCGTCAGCTGTTGTATACTGCTTGACCACTTTTTCCTGGGGTATAGAAACTGTAGAGACACCATTGTTGGTCCCTACCCAGATCGTCGACTTAGTAACATCCATACAGGTCGCTCCTGAGTCAGCCTCTACTTTAATCACTTTGCCTGTTGCTGTAAAACGAATAGAGCCATCCTTTTCAAGCATGATAAAGCCATACTCCGGTGACCAATCAACATCCATGATTTGATCGCCCACAGACATAGGTTGAGCCCTATAGCTGTTGGAAGGGATCATAAAGACATCCACACTTGTGGCAACGTATAGGTTACCGGATTCATCGTGGGTGATGGCTCTGTATTGAACTTTGGGGGGGATTCCTTCAATCTGCTTGACCGCCTTCAGGGATTGGCCGGACAAGGATAAAGTCATAAAAAGGAGGGGGAAAACACGCAAAACATACCTGATCATCAACATAGTGTACATAGTTCAAATGAAGGGGCGGATTTGATTCCGCCCGGCCACAAAGATAACTGCATTTTATTGAGGCTTATTTTAATGGGGCCGGGAGGAAATTTTTAGAATAAATTACACCATGAAACGGAAAATCAGGATGGGTATGATCGGCGGTGGCCGGGGGTCCTTTATAGGAGCCGTGCATAGGATGGCTGCTGCCCTGGATGGACACATCGAATTAGTAGGTGGGGCATTCAGTTCCGATCCGGAACGCTCCAAGCTCAGTGGAGCCGACTTGTTTCTTGACCCGCAAAGATGTTATGGGACATACCAGGAAATGATCACCACGGAAGCTGGTCTTCCTGAAAATAGCCGCATAGAGTTAGTCTCTATTGTCACACCCAATCATATGCATTTCGGACCAGCGATGATGGCGCTTGACCATGGTTTTCATGTAGTGTGTGATAAGCCTTTGTGCCTCACACTAGATGAAGCCAAGCAATTAGCTGAAAAAGTAAAATCAACCGGTTTGCTTTTTGCCTTGACACATAACTATACCGGCTACCCGATGGTAAAGCAGGCAAAACAAATGGTCGCGCATGGTGAATTGGGCCACATTCGAAGAGTAGTTGTTGAATATCCGCAAGGATGGTTAAGCACAGCACTTGAAACCACGCAACAAAAACAAGCGGCATGGCGTACAGATCCATCTCAATCCGGAGTAGCAGGGGCAATGGGGGATATAGGAACTCATGCTGAAAATCTCATTGAATATGTCACAGGTTTGAAAATTGAAAGTTTGTGCGCAGATCTGCATACGCATATCCCGGGACGAAAACTTGATGATGATGGAAGTGTTTTATTACGCTTTGGAAATGGTGCACGGGGAGTCTTGTGTGCAAGCCAGATATCAGCGGGAGAAGAAAACAATCTTCGCCTGAGAGTCTATGGGGAAAAAGGGAGCCTTGACTGGTCACAGATGGAACCCAATTCGCTGGTCGCAAGATGGCTCGATAAACCAATGCAGGTATTTCGTACCGGTGGTATTGGTTTATTTCGTGAAGCTGAAATGCATACTCGTTTTCCTGCAGGCCACCCGGAAGGATATCTCGAAGCATTTGCTAATATTTACAGAAATGTGGCCTATTGCCTTCAGGCTAATTTAACGAATGAAAAAGCACATCCTGCATATTATGATTTTCCGACAATAGAGGATGGTGTAAGAGGGATGGAATTTATTGAAGCGGTTGTGAAATCAGGAAAAGATGATTCCGTAAAATGGATAAAATTTTAATCACGAACAAATTAATTACGAATTGTTCAATTACGAATTACGGATTTTGTTTGCGCTTTACAGTCACTTGAATTGATCCGATAATGCGGAGTAATTCTTCAACATCTTCTTTCATGGGGTTACATGTCATTGAAGGAATAATCTTCGAATCGATCAGTAACCTTAGCCAAAAATGTGTTTCTCGGGCTTCGCGGTATGCAATTCCTAATTTATACAGAAATTCTTTTTCTGAATAAGCTCCAATTGCTTCTTCAACATTTGCGCCAATCGAAGTACCACTTTTAAAGACTTGGCGACCTAAATCGAATTCTTTTAGTTCTACTAATTCGTGATGCAGATGAATAATCTTGATGGCAAAAGCATAGCTTTTATCCTGGAGGACGTTATTAGGTTTCAAAACTGGTAATATTTAGAAATCCAAATTAGGCTAAATCTTGATACAACGCAACCCCCAAATAAATTGTAATTCGTAATTAACAACCATTCCGTAATTCGTAATTAAATAATTCGTAATTATTTTGAAACTGATTTATCATCCGTAAAGTGTTTGATCTCTCTTTCCTTCTCAAACCTTTCCTGGTTGTAGGTTTTTGATTGCCCTTTTGGAATAGTAAGTGATGTCCAATCACCACGGTTATATAATCTCGCGAGATATACAATCTGTCCGACATGATATGCATAGTGAGCAAGTTGTCTCATGATCGCATCCAGTACGCTTTGACCTTGATTGCGGATATAAACTGTTTTGGAAAAATCTTCCGGTTTCAATGCATGTAAGGCATTAAACAAACAAGCCCATCCTTCTTCCCATAGTTTCATTAAGTCTTCACGTGTGCCTGTTGTTTCTTCGAACTCTTCATCCCGCTCACGCCATTCCTTTTCCCCATCCGAGGTTAGAAAATCTGTCCACCGGGAAAGCATATTCCCATTCAGATGTTTGACAATGACGCTGATGCTATTGCTCTTTTCATCTGGCGTATGAAACAACGCAGCATCTTCTACCTGGGCCATTGCTTTTTCACCAAGGGTTTTATAGTATTGATAAACACTGATGGTGTTTTTTAAGGTGGTATCGTCTATCATACGCTAAAGTTAAGGAAAAGGCAGAGGGCATGGGGCATAGGGCATAACGTATGACTAAGTCATCCGTTAATAAAATCCTTGTTAAGCCACCCTTGTTAAGCTTAGGTTGTACCTAAGCTTAACAAGGGTAATGATATTTAAAATCCATCTGTGTAATCTGCGTTCCACAACTTTCTTACTTTCTTACTGTCTTACTCTCTTACTGTCATACACTCTATCTTTGCGCCATGGACCTCAAATCAATTCTCGACAAAGCATTGCCGATTGCCAATGAAGCCGCAGCCTTCATCCATTCTCAAGCCGGAAAAGTGACGGCAGATGATGTCATCATTAAGTCTCGAAATAGTCTTGTGAGTTATGTAGATCAAAAGGCTGAAGAAATCCTGGTGAAAGGACTAGGTCAGATTATTCCGGAAGCAGGATTTATTACCGAAGAAGGCACAGTGGCCCAACAGAAATCTGAATATACCTGGGTGATTGATCCACTAGATGGCACTACCAATTTCCTCCAGCAGATACCCGTGTATTCAGTTTCAATAGGACTTGTATATCGAGATACGATTGTACTAGGTATTGTTTGCGATGTAGAACAAAACGAAACGTTCTATGCATGGAAAGGAGGAGGCGCATGGTGTAATGGTGAACGAATCTTTGTTTCTGACAGGACCAATATCCAGGATGCAGTTGTTGCAACAGGTTTTCCATATGCCTCGCGGGACGTACTTCCTCAGCTCACTTCTATATTTGAATTTTTTCTGAAAAATGCTCGTGGTATCCGACGTTTAGGTTCTGCGGCAATCGATTTGGCCTATGTCGCTTGTGGACGATTTGATGTCTATTATGAAACTACACTCAATCCCTGGGATATCGCAGGCGGCATCATCCTGGTCGAAGAAGCAGGTGGAATGGTGACTGATTTTTCAGGCGCCCATCAGATGTTTGATAATGGCCAGATTATAGCTGGTCCCGCACCGATCCATACTGCAGTGTCGGATCACATCCGTAGTATTTTCGGGACTTAGTCGATGATGCCCCCTGACAGGTCTATTTGATCATCAAGGCCGGGATTTGTTGGCGTGAGGACACTATCTTTATCCCAGTTCCGGACAACCGAACCCTATGCAATTCAGCGAAGTTTTATCACAAGCCATCCGTTCCGTAAGGGCCAATTCGCTCAGGGCTATCCTCACCCTGATGATCATCGCCTTTGGGATCATGGCCCTCGTGGGCATTTTGACTTCTATTGATGCATTGCTTTTTACCATGAATGATAATTTTTCACGCATGGGGGCCAATTCATTTGAGATCAGGCCAAAAGGATTCCAGGTCCATTCCAATAGAGATGGCAGAAAAGACAAAAGAGGCGATCCGCTCAATTTCAGGCAGGTCATGGAATTTAAAGAACGTTTTGATTTCCCGGGTGCTAAAGTTTCTGTTTCCGGATTTTGCACCTGGAACGCTACGCTGAAATATGGCAATGAAAAAACGAATCCTACAGTATTGGCTTTTGGTGTAGATGAAAATTACCTCGATGTCCAGGCGTTTGACCTGGATTATGGAAGAAATTTTACGCGCGTCGAGCAAGAATCGGGTACACAGGTAGCCATTATCGGTATGGATGTCGTCAATGATATTTTTAAAAAGAATGCCCAGGCAGCCATTGGTAAGGATATCACGATTGACAACAGGAGATTTACCGTTGTAGGCGTCCTCAAATCAAAAGGAGCCTCAATGAATCAAAGTGCAGACCGCAGGGTGCTCATTCCACTGTTTGTAGAAAGGCAATGGTATGGATACGCCAATAAAAATTACGACATCGATATTTCTATCGGTTCCGCCGCAGCGATGGATGATGCGATTTCACAAGCTACAGGTGTCATGCGCACGATCCGGAAACTCAGGGTGACGGATGAAAATGATTTTGAAACACGTCAGGCTGATGGCCTTATGGATATGCTCAAAGAAAATACGGTGACCATTCGTTTGGCTACAATTGGAATTGGGTTGATTACACTTATTGGTGCAGCTATTGGTCTTATGAATATCATGTTAGTATCCGTGACAGAGCGCACACGAGAAATAGGAATCAGCAAAGCGCTAGGCGCTACACGCTCCAACATCCTAACTCAATTT
>DASXWI010000651.1:0-8447 GCA_036503755.1 Saprospiraceae bacterium
GCAACATGATAAGAATAGTAATCAAATCCTTGCCGGTTAGAGCCCTTGAAGAAAGCTTCCCCTGCATCTTTCTCGGCGGTAATACCATACGTCAACGCATTGCCATTTCTATGCCTGTATTTGAAATAAAATTTATCTGGGTTTCCTTCATAAGCTGGTACTTCTCCAATGTAACCTTCAGATTCCTGGATGGTCCTTCCCCAGCGAACATAAATTTCATTTTGGCCATGGAGAAAGAGATCTCCTAGAGGTATCGCTTGCGTCAAGGTTCCGCGTCCTCCAACACAAGTAATGGATTTTAAGATTCGGATCGTCTCAGGATCAAATCCAGGCACGGACTGCAGTTCAAGAACATCCAACAACAATCCATTTCGCTCAATATGAAGTTGAAGATTTCGGTAGGCAGTCTCCGATATGAGTTTCCATTGAACGAGTAAGGTAATCTCAGTGGAATTAATATCAAGCGGAGAGCGGATCCAGTCATCGAGCTGTTCGCCCAGTTCGGTGTAATCAAATTCTTCTGCACCATTGCTGTTTTCAGTGATGACTTCAATAAACTGCTGAAGGTATTCTTCAGTGAATTGAGCATAGGAAGGCAATGACGAAAACAGGAACAGTATTCCTGGTATGATCAGAATAGGTTTCAACTGGCATGTCACAATACCTAAATTAGGGGGAAATCATCATTTTTCAAACTGGATATTTATGAAAATAAAAAAAGGCTAAGCTTAATTCAGCTTAGCCTCCGGCAATAAAAAATTTGAGTATGATTACGATTTCAAAATTGAAAGGGGTGAGCCTTCAATTCTTAATCATTGTATTACGAAACCATTACTTCAGCACCGCGAACGGTCTTGATGATACGGGCAGCAACCTTGTAGGGATCTGCATTAGAAGCAGGCCTTCTGTCTTCGAGGTAACCTTTCCAGTCATTTGTAGCAGTGTGAACAGGGATACGGATTGAAGCCCCACGGTCACTTACGCCATAGCTGAATGTATGCATGGATTGTGTTTCATGTTTTCCGGTCAGGCGGAGGTGATTGTCAGAGCCATATACTTCGATGTGCTCTTTGTGAACAGACCTGAAGCTTTCGCAGATTGCATCGAAAAGGTCTTTGCCACCGTGCTCACGCATTTCGCCATTGGAGAAGTTGACGTGCATGCCTGATCCGTTCCAATCGCCCAATACTGGTTTTGGATGGATATTCATCTTTACACCATATTTCTCAGAGATGCGATACATGAGGTAACGACTGATGATCACTTCATCTGCTGCTTTCTTTCCTCCTTTAGCAAATACCTGGTATTCCCATTGTCCTAGAAGCACTTCAGCATTGATACCTGTGATACCTAATCCGGCTTCCAGGCAAGCATCCATGTGTTCCTCAACGATATCTCTTCCAGCTACTTTGCCATAACCTACAGCGCAATAGTATGGGCCTTGCGGAGCTGGATAACCTCCAGTTGGAAAGCCTAATGGCATGCCATCCAATTCGAGGACATATTCTTGTTCGTACCCAAACCAATAATCATCTGTATTATCTGGAATGAGGCTCCTCATGTTGGTAGGGTGAGGTGTGCCATCAGGATTGAATACTTCAGCAACCACTAACCATGCATTCTTACGCTGTGGATCAGGATAAGCTGCTACTGGACGGAGAAGGCAATCGGATGCATGACCGTTAGCTTGCATCGTGCTGCTGCCATCAAAAGACCATTCAGGGAGTTTCTTTGCATCGCCATTGAAACTTTCCATTTCAATAACTTTGGTTTTGCTTCTGAGATTAGCTTCAGGTTTTGACCCGTCAAGCCAGATGTATTCAAATTTTAACTTAGCCATAAAGAATAGATTTGAAGGATAGTAGATGAATGAGTGTATAAAGGAACTGGTGCAAAGCTACTTCGAGGGCACCCCGAAAAGCAAAACAATAATTTTGGTTAACGTTACGGCTAAAATAGAATTTACTGCTATATTTGCCTGTATATCTGATATTTGCGTTATAAAGTATTGTTATGCCCATCGCCCAATCTGAGCAGTTATTTACCATTATCAAGTCCCTGACAAAGGCTGAAAAACGCAATTTTCGCCTTTATGTCCAGCGATTGCAGAGCAATGAGGATGTCCTTTATGTCCGTTTGTTTGATATTCTCGACCGGATGGAGGAATATGATGAGAAAGCAGTGTTGGATAAAATGGGAGATATCCCTAAGCCTCAGTTTGTCAACATTAAAAGACATCTCTATACCCAGGTCCTGAAAAGTCTCCGGCTCATCTTTGAAAACATTGAGTCAATTAAAGTAAGAGAGCAAATAGACTTTGCTCATATCCTGTACAGCAAGGGTTTATATCTACAGGCTTTTAAATTACTTGACCGGGTAAAGGAAATGTTGCCTGAAGGAGGACATGACTTGTTACGATTGGAGATCATCGAGTTTCAGAAGTTTATCGAAGAAAGGCATATCACCAGGAGTCGTAAGAAATCAGGTAAGGTCCAATCTCTCCTCATCGAATCTGAAAACCAGGAAGCAAGGGTGAGTAATCTCGTGATGCTCTCCAATCTTAAGATCAAGATCCATGGTTGGTATATCGAAACCGGACACGTGCGCGATGAAAAGGATCATTTCCAATTGAGAGAATACTTCGAATCTGAACTACGTAAGGTGAGGACAACCAACTTGTCCGTTACGGAGGAGATATACCTTCAGCAATGTTATATGTGGTTCTACTACATCATGTTGGATTTTGAGAAATGTCATGATCATGCGGAGCGTTGGGTAAAGGCATTTGATGAAAATCCGTCTCATATGCGTGAGGACCCGGTTTTGTATATGCGTGGCATGTCGTATGAACTAACATCGTTGTATAGTCTGCGGGATGATCACAGGTATATCAAAGCCTTGGAGAAATTTGAAGCCTTCACCATATCTCATGAAAAGTATTTTGACATGACAGGCCAAATCATTGGCTTTCTTTATCTCTATACCGCAAAAATCAACCGTCATTTTATTGAAGGCACTTTTGAAGAAGGGCTGAAACTTGTACCGGAGATCAATCGATTGGTGAAAAAATATGGACGCTTTATTGATATCCATCGTATCATGGTTTTCAATTACAAGACAGCATGGCTTTACCTGGGCTCAGGCAATCCCGGGCAAAGCATTGAATACCTCAACAAAATCCTGAATCTCCAATCAGCAGGTCACCTTAGAACAGATATTCAATGTTATGCAAGACTAATGCACCTGATGGCACACTTCGAGCTTGGCCACTTCAATCTTCTTGAACATCTTGTGGATAGCGTCGGGCGTTTTTTCAGCAAGATGCGTGACCTCAATGAAGTACAAATGGTGCTCTTTCGTTTTTTCAAAGACAACCTTGATGTTGGAAAGCAGCAACTAAATCACAATCTTCATGTATTGAAAAAGGAAGTGTTGAGACTAGAAAAGAACCCATTTGAAGGCAGGACTTTTCATCACCTGGATATAGTAGCGTGGATAGATAGCCGGATAGAGCATAAGACGATAGGGGAGATTATTAGAAAGCGATTTGAATCTTAAAAGAGCTATCAGCTATCAGCTACCAGCTACCAGCTACCAGCTACCAGCTACCAGTCAAAAATGGGATGCAAATTACAGTTGAAATTAAGTTAGTGTCATTTTAGATCACAAAACCAGTTAAGCCGCTGGATGTCGAGCGAAGCGAGATTCCGGCAAATGCAAAGTATTTGACCTGGGAGAGTTGTCTCCGCCAGCATCTAATCGAAAATCATATGAGTATCGAGACTAAAAATGGAGTAAAAACTTTCTACGCAAAATCCACAAAGGAATGGCGCAAATGGTTGGAGAAAAATCATGAGAAGGAGAAGGCAGTATGGATAATCTTTTATAAAAAAGATTCAGGAACGCCCAGTGTTTCATACGTTGAAGCTGTTGAACAAGCTTTGTGTTTTGGTTGGATAGATAGTAAGGCCAATAAACGTGATGATGAAAGTTACTACCAGTATTTTGCCAAACGTAATCCAAAAGGCAAATGGGCAAGTACCAATAAAGCACGTGTTGAGAAACTCATTGCACAAGGACTTATGACACCTGCAGGAATGGAAATGATTGATTTGGCAAAAAAGACGGGAACATGGGATGCTTTGAATGATGTTGAGGCAGTCATTATCCCGGACGATTTTATGAAAGCTTTAAAGAAGAATAAAAAATCACTTGCTCATTGGGAAGCTTTCCCTATTTCCTCAAAGAAAATAATTCTCTTCTGGATCAGTGACGCAAAAAGACCTGAAACGCGTCAGAAACGTATCGAAGAATCTGTTCGCCTGGCTGCTGAAAATATTAAAGCTAATCATTACAGGCAATGACCTGAAATGATTTATGTAAGTTTGGAAGATAATGAAAAACATCATCGTAATCGGTGCCGGCATGGTCGGCAGCGCCATGGCAGCAGATCTCATGCACAACCATATTGTGACATTATCTGATCTCAATGCTCAAAGGCTTAATGAACTCCGTGCAAAATATCCTGCATTAAGAGTGATGCCCCTTGATGTGCAAGATGCTGAAGCATTGCGAAATGCAGTAAATCCCTTCGACCTCGTCATTTGTGCTGTACCTGGATTCCTTGGTTACAAGACACTCAGATCCATCATCGAAACTGGAAAGAATGTCGTCGACATCTCCTTTTTTCCAGAAAATGCACTTGAACTAGATGCACTCGCCAAAGCAAGAAGCGTAACAGCAATAGTCGATTGTGGTGTCGCTCCAGGTATGGATAATATTATCCTTGGCCGATACAATGAGTTACTTCAACTAACTGATTTCGAATGCCTGGTGGGAGGCCTTCCAAAAGCAAAGAAGTGGCCTTTCTACTATAAAGCTCCCTTTTCACCCATTGATGTGATCGAAGAGTATACACGGCCTGCCAGGTATGTTGAGAATGGAAATATTATTGTGAGAGAACCTCTGACCGATAGTGAGTTTATCGAGTTTGATAAAGTTGGAACACTTGAATCATTTAATACGGATGGGCTGAGATCGATCTTGTTTACGATGCCGCATATCAAAAACATGAAAGAAAAGACTTTGCGCTATCCGGGACATGTAGATGTTGTCAAAGCTTTAAAGCAGGCAGGATTCTTCAGTACAGAAAAAATCAATGTCAATGGTTTCTCAGTCTCTCCATTAGCCGTAACCAGCCGGGTACTATTCGATGACTGGAAGCTTGGCGAAACCGAAGAGGAGATGACGGTTATGCGCGTTACCCTCAAGGGATTGAACACGAATAATGAAAAAGTGAAAGTAGAGTACAATCTCTATGATGAGTATGATCCGGTAACACAAACTTCTTCAATGGCCAGAAGTACAGGATATACTGCAACAGCTGCTGCGAATATGTTTCTCGAAGGCCATTTTCCTGAAAAAGGAGTTTTCCCTCCCGAGCTCATCGGTAAGCACGAACATTGTTTCAATTTTATCCTCAACTATTTGAAGGACCGGAATATTCACTATGTGAAATCTGAGTACAAAGAGTAAGTTTAGCCGTGTTTATTTTTCGCACGGGGTACACAGAGCACACGGAGTAAAAATTTCTCCCGAATAGATTAATCAATTATTGTAAGGTTTCACACGGAGGATAAAAGAGGTAACACGGAGTTACACGGAGGTCATTTGAATCGTTTTTTCTTTCATACCGTTGAAAGTGCTCTGTGTCAGAATCTGTGAAATTTTTGGAATTGAACCTCCACTTCCTCTGTGCTACCTCCATTTCCCTCCGTGAGAACGCTTCTCGTATTGAATATCATTATTAAAATCGTTTCGCACATCGGAACGAAGCGAAAATTCGTCCATAACAATCGCCCCATTTTCTAATAGCTGGAATCTAATATTCTGACAGCTGATAGCTGATAGCTGACAGCTTTTCCCTAACATTGCCCCCATTATGCGGCTACGGACAATCATGATGATCATCGGCTTCCTCCTATTTGTATTAGGAATGTTGTCCCTGGTGCTAATCCTAATCGGTGCAAACCTGAGCTATTTGACCTGGATTGATAAACCAGGCAGTCCGCGAGGCATCATTATCAGGTTATTGATGATTGGTGGTGGCCTGGTGATCAGTTACCTGGCTTTAAATCCTCCGAGAGATGATGAGGATACTACTCCCGGCCGTTAAATACCTCCGGAACAGTAGCCATTGCATCCATAAAGGCTTCCTCATTTAAACCGGTCTCTACTCCTGTTTCATTGAAGTAGCTGAGCATATTCTCCGTCGGCATATTTCCTGTGAGTTCATCCTTAGCCATTGGACAGCCACCATATCCCTTCATAGCTGAATCAAAGCGTCTGCATCCACTCTGGTAAGCTGCCTCTACTTTTTCACGCCAATTGTGCGGCTGTGTATGCAAGTGGGCACCAAACTCTACATCAGGATAGGGTGGAATGAGATTGGAAAAAAGATAACTGATATTCTCCGGATTAGAAACGCCGATGGTATCTGAAAGGGCCAGGATCTTAATTTCCATTTCTGCGAGATGATCGACCCAATATTGTACAATTTCCACATTCCAGGGATCGCCATAAGGATTTCCAAATCCCATGGACAGGTAGACAACTAATTTCCGGTTATTGGCTAAACAGATGTCTTGTATCTCGGCGACACGCCCAAGTGATTCTTCAATCGTTGCATTCGTATTCCGGATCTGGAAAGTCTCAGAAACGGAAAAAGGGTAGCCCAGGAAATCGATTTGTGGAAACTGAACCGCATCAATAGCTCCTCTCTTGTTAGCCACGATCGCCAGCAGCTTTGATTTGGTATTGCTCAGATCCAGGAGATTAAATACCTCAGCCGTATCGCTCATCTGCGGAATGGCCTTTGCGGAAACAAAGGATCCGAAATCAATCGTATCAAAGCCTACCTGTAGTAACTTATTGATATACTTAGCCTTCAGTTCCGTTGGAACAAACTGGTGCAGGCCTTGCATGGCATCCCTGGGACATTCGATGAGTTTGAGCATCTGTCGCCAAAAATAAGGTAAATCCTTTAAGAAGGTAAGAAAGGCAGAACGGCGGAAGGGCAGAAAGGCAGAACGGCAGAAAGCATATTGCATCCTATTAACCTCCTGATCATCTATCCTCCTAATCTTCTAACCTCCTAAGCATATAATCCTATAAGCTTTATAAGCTCCATAAGCCTCCTGGAAATCCTTATATTTCAGTGCACAAACCAATCCATCCACCATGCGAACCATCGATCAATTGCTCCTTACTTATGGCGAGAGTCATCAAAATGCTACGAATAAACTCATCCATTGGGTCTGTGTACCTGCGATCATGTTCAGTTTGCTGACTTTGTTGTTTGCAATTCCTTTTTTCACAGAACGGTCATGGTGGGCCAACTGGGCTTTTGTTTTGCTCCTTGGTGCATGGCTTTACTATGCGAGACTTTCCGTAAGTATGTTATTTGGTTTTATGGTGATTGGAGGGTTGATGTTGTGGGGTATTTTAGGATTATATCGTATAGCAAATTATGATGCAGGTACGCTGGCATTTTATGCATTGATCATTTTCATAGTCGCATGGATCGGCCAATTCATCGGGCATAAAATCGAAGGGAAGAAGCCTTCATTTCTTCAGGATGTGCAGTACCTGCTCATCGGGCCGGCGTGGCTTTTGCATTTTATTTTTAAGAAATTGGGAATTGATTATTAGCTCTCAGCTCTCAGCTCTCAGGATCTGGCTCCATGCACATTGCTATTTGAAATCAGAAGATTATAGGCTGATGTATGATATGTAACTCTGGAAGCTGGAAGCTGGTAGCTGGAAGCCACATATTCTGATAGCTGATAGCTGATAGCCGACAGCTGACAGCTATTCCTCTACATCCACATCTATTGTCTCTGCAATCTTATAACGATTACGATGTGGAGCATTCCGGCTGATCATCTCTGCCAAAAAACCAGTGAGGAAGAGTTGTGATCCAATGATCAATGTTACAATCCCAAAGAAGAAAACCGGACGATCTGAGATGCGTACAACTTCCTCGGCGATTTTCAAATAACTAAGGTAGCCCAGTATGCCAAAGCCGATGATAAAAAATAAAACGCCGAGCGTGCCAAAGAAATGCATCGGGCGTTTTCCAAATTTCCCAACAAACATGATAGACATGATGTCAAGAAAACCATTGAGCATTCTTTCCAGGCCGAATTTACTGTGACCGAATTTTCGTGGTTGGTGTTGCACTACTTTTTCACCGATGCGTCGGAAGCCAGCCCATTTGGCAATCACTGGAATATACCGGTGCATTTCACCATACACCTCGATGTTTTTAACAACGTCATTCTTGTATGCCTTCAGACCGCAGTTGAAGTCATGCAGTTTGATGCCGCTGGCGCTGCGTGTGACTGCATTGAATAATTTAGATGGGAGTGTTTTACCGATCGGATCTT
>DASXWI010000652.1:0-19629 GCA_036503755.1 Saprospiraceae bacterium
TTTGTATCCATCCTCCGGCATCAGGTACCCTCTTGTGGTGAGGCGATTCCCAAGGCTTTCGTAATAGGCCGGATCTATTGGTGTACGTGTTGCCAATCCATCCACAGATCGGTTGTATAAACAAAACAGGGCAGCAATTAATACCGTATCATGGATTTCCAGGTCAGTAGCTCCTGAACTTTTGGCAGCATCTACATCTTCTTTAGTTACCCGGTTTCCGTTTTGCTGCACTTTACCAGCTATGTGCAACAAAGATTTCATTTTGTCATTGATTGCAAATTCTTCAAGGTCAGAGACCATCGGTTGGATCCCACTTTCTTTTCCTCCGGGAAGTGCACATGACGCCGCAGTATGTGCCGATGAACAAAAGACGCATTCATTCAGAGAAGAAACATAAGCCGCAATCATTTCCCTTTCCGCTTCTGTCAATGAAGATTCTCCCCTCAGTAGTACTTGCGTAAGCCTACAGAGTGGTTCCGCAGTTTCCTTCCGGAAATCGAGTAGACTTGTGATGCCAAAGAGATCAGGACGGAGGTTGATGTAGGGCATTTTTTGCTAAAAAATGTATTGTTGATAATTGAAATTAGGTATTCGGTATTCTGTATTCAGTAATCGGTAAATGGTTTTTGGGTAAATGGTTAACTGTTTAAATGGTTAAAATCTTAATTATTAAACTCACGTCTCACGCCTGACGACTTACGAATACGTCGATGGGCTTCACCCATCGCTGGTATATGTCAGCCTTTCAGGCTTTATGAAAACCGTTTGTTTTTCACTCTTCACTCTTCACTCCTTTTCGATGGGCTTCATCCATCGCTAGTATATATAAGCCTTTCAGGCCTATTGAAAACCTTTCGCTTTTCATTTTTCATTTTTCATTTTTCACTCTTCACTATTTTCCCGTCGTCCATCTCTATCACCCTATCTGTGGCTTGCGCAAATTCCATATCATGGGTTACAATCAAAAGCGTTTGGTGAAATTCGCGGGCTAATTTCTGAAACAATTCAAAAACAATTTCACTGTTCTTCTTATCGAGATTGCCGGTAGGTTCGTCTCCCATAATGATTAAGGGATCGTTGATGAGGGCTCGGGCTATAGCGACACGTTGTTTTTGTCCACCGGATAATTGGTTTGGCATTTTGCGGGCCTGGTCATCGATGCCGAAGATTTTTAGTTTTTCCATAGCACGATGTTCCAATTCTTTTTCAGTGTATTTCCCAAGTTTTAATCCAGGGATCATTACATTGCGTAGGACGGAAAATTCATTAAGAAGATAATGGAACTGAAATACGAAGCCAATCTTTTCATTTCGCACCCGGGCTAACTCGGATTCGGTTTTTAATCTCATCGCTTGTTCGTCGATGAAGAGCTCGCCTTCATAATCAGTATCCATCGTTGAAAGGATGTAGAGCAATGTTGACTTTCCGCAGCCAGATTTACCAACAATAGAGGCAAATTCTCCAGCGTTGACCGAGAAAGTAACATCCTTGAGCACATGTTGCGTTTGTGCCGTATGAAAATACTTATTGATATTGATGGACTCGAGTACTTTCTTTGACATGTTATTTTCCTCTGATGATCACTACCGGGTCCACTTTGCTGGCTTTCCTCGAAGGGAGATAACCGGCGAGATACGTAATGAATATCCCAAAGGTGGCTCCAATGATGTAAAATTTAGGACTGTAATTGACTGGGAAAGTCTTTATGCTCGGCAAAGCAGCTGTATTAAATGGAATCTGGTCAATGATAGAAGAAATCCCGAAGCCAAATATCAATCCGAACACAACTCCAAACACTCCAATACTCAGGGAAATCATAATGAAAATATATTTGACATCTCTCCCCGAAAACCCAGTCGCTTTCATAATGGCGATAGAATCCATTTTTTCATAGATCATCATGTTGAGGATATTGTAAATTCCAAAACCCGCGACAATCAACAAGGTTATGCCTACCGAATACGAAATCATTGACCTCACATTACTTCCTGTTTCAAATTGCGCATTCGCAGTCTGGATATCTTCAGCATCCACTGAAAACAAAGCGCTATACTCTTTGGCCATCGCAGGGGCAAGATTTATGTCTTTCAATTTTACTTGTAGATCAGTAATGTAGTTCCTGGATTCTCCAAGCAGTTTCTGTGCGGTGTTTAGGGAAGTGTAGCTCTGAACTTTATCAATATCATTTATTCCAGACTGGAAATAACCCACTACTTTGAGTTGTTGCTTCTCCCCGGTCACCGAAGTCACTTGAATGACATCCCCGATTTTGGCCAGCATTTTATCAGCTGCAGCTTTACCAAGGATAATGCTGTTAGGAATATTCTTCAGGTCAATATAATTTCCTGCAGTCACATATGTACTGAAATAATAAAGTTTGTTTTCGGCTTCTACATCCACACCATTGATGACTCCGGCGAGATCAATTGCCCCAATCGTATAAAATACCTGGGTAGAAATTTTGGGAGCGATGCCGATCACACGATCATCTTTTAAGATTGTATTCATGATCGGATCAACATTGTAAATCTCCGGCCTGCCTGCATTTGGTTTTACAGAACGTATAAAATGGTAATGGTCCTTATATCCGGATGTCAATTGGATCGGTTGTTCAGGAGAAGCCTTCAATTCGTTATATAATTTGATATGCGGTGTCCTATTAAGGATAAGTCCATCCAACATATCATTGAGACCATTCATAAAACTCAACAAGGCGATAAACATAGTGATGCTAAATGTCACGCCAATGGCCGCTATCAGCGTCTGTCGCCACCTGGCTATCGACAAGGCAATGGCAATATCCGCTATCAGTTTGTATTTCATGATCCGGGACGGATAAGTACATCTTTTTCACTGATGCCTTCGAGTATTTCAGCCTTCCGGTAGTCAACTACACCGGTCTTAATGGTTAAGGTGTCTCCAGCCTCGTTGATGACAAAGTGGTCATTGAGGATATATTGTCTGGGGACAGTGAGGACATTTTCTTTGACCTGGATGATGATGTTTGCTTCCAGGGTGAGATTTGGGTACATGGCAGGTGGATGATTGACAAAACGTGCTTCCACGATGGCCGTCTTGGTCCGTTCGTTCAAAATCGGATTGACCTTGGTCACCATAGCTTCAAACGTTTCTCCTTTATAACTGTCCATGGTGACAATCACCTTCTGGCCTGTTTTGACAGATGTGATATCATATTCGTCGACCTGCAATTCGAGCATAAATTCCGTCGCATCACCGATGACTGCCAATGGAGTTTGCGTGTTGACCATTTCACCCTGTTCTTTGATCAGGGAGTATATTTTCCCATTTATTTTGCTGGTAATCGTAAAATCCTTTTCAGATTCACGAGTGATCTCAAGATTCTTTTTGGCTTGTTTGGAAAGTATATCAAGCCTACGTTTTTCATCAGCGTACCGCAGCCGGGCAGAAGTATAAATTGTTTTGGAATTTTGGTAATTAAGTTCTGCTTTCTCGACATCTACTTTAGATCCGAGATTTTGTGCCCAAAGACTTTGTTGACGGATCATTAACAAGGAGTCGTTGAGCATTTTACTTTTGGCCAGGTCGATATTGAGTTTGAGTTCGTCGAGTTTATTTTGATTTGATTTGTAATCGGCCAGATCTGCGGCTAATTGGGCATTTTCCCTGGACAGAGTAGAGATTTCGTTTTGGATGATAAATAGCGGTGCCCCTTTTCGGACTGTGTCCCCTTCATCAACCAGAACATTCTGGAGCAATCCATTGACTGTAGCAAAAACCTGGTACTGGCCCAGGCTCTTCAATATACCGGAGGCATAAACGGATTCAGTGATGTTCTCCCGGACCGGTGAGGTGGTTTCAACCTTATCCTTACAAGCTATCAGTACGCAAACCAGCAACCAAAGGAAATGGATTCGTTTCATGCCCTGCAAGATAGTGGGATTAGGATTAAGAAAGTTTCCAATCTTTACTGTACCAGAATTTAAGCCCTGGGATACTTCGGAACATCTATGAAGTCATTTTTCCAAAATACAAGCAATGTTTATTTATCCCTGGTGTTACTGGCAGGACTTTTATATGTCAATACACTGGGTCATGGCTTTGTCCTGGATGATGAAGCAGTGATCCTTAAAAACCAGTTTGTCAGGCAAGGAACCGATGGCATTAAGGATATTTTTCTACATGATTCATTTTCAGGATTTGAATCGGCGGGAGGAGGACAAAGTATACTGGAAGGAGGAAGGTACAGGCCATTGTCCCTGGTTTTCTTCGCGCTTATCTTTTCTTTTTCTGGAGAAAATGCGTTTCCATTTCATCTCTTCAATGTTGTACTCTACATCGTAACTGGTCTCTTAGTTTTTCGTGTATTAGAAGTAATGTTGAAGGATATTAGTGAACCAAAGTGGATTTCTTTACTGACTTCCACATTGTTTGTAGTCCATCCCGCTCATACCGAAGTTGTGGCCAACATTAAGAGTGCAGATGAACTCTTGTCCTTCTTGTTCGGCTTACTTTTCCTGCTGAGTTTATTGCATTGGTTTGATAAGAAGAAAAGCATTTATCTATGGCTCTCACCCGCATTACTTTTCCTCGCTTGTTTGTCTAAAGAGAGTGCGATTACATTGGTGGTGACAGGACCTCTCGCGATTTGGTATTTCAGGAAAGCAGATGTGAAAAAGATTCTAGTTTTGATCATTCCATCCCTTATCGCTGCGATCGTTTATCTCCTGGTCCGGCATCAAATCCTTGGAGACCAGCTCAGCGGAACAATTATGCATGATCCCATGAATAACCCCTTTCTGGAGTGGAACGGAAATGCCTGGGTTCAATGCGAACCTTTAGTTAAGGTGGCGACCTTGTTATATGTCTTCGCGAAGTATGTTTGGTTAATGTTGATCCCTTTTCCATTAACGCACGACTATTATCCATTTCATATTGCGTTACAATCCTTTGCGAATCCAATGGTTTGGATAGGTTTGATTATGCTGATATTGATGAGTTATTATGGAATTAAATCATTGGGGAAAAAGCAGATCGCAGGGTATGGAATTTTATTTTTCCTCATCAGCTTAGTGCCTGTTGCCAACCTGTTTTTTCCAGTTGGTACGTTTATGGCTGAACGATTTCTTTATCTCTCTTCATTTGGTTTCATACTGGCTATCACAGCTACTGCAATTCAAAGGGTGACGGAACAAAATAGAAGATGGTTGTGGTGGACAACTTCCACTCTTATCATACTCTTTACGATCATCACGATCAAGCGTAATGGTGCCTGGAATAGTAATGAGACCCTCATGCTCACTGATGTAAAGGTCGCTCCGAATAGCGCCAAACTTCAACTCGGTGCAGGCACTATACTTCTGAATAAGGCCTTACAGCAACCAGTGCCAACGGAGCAAAAAAAGCTTTTGCAGGAAGCGTTACCTCATCTCCAAAAGAGTATTGAATTGCATCCGACCTATTACGATGCTCACCTGGCCTATGGAGCTTGTACATATTACCTACAGATGTATGATGAATCAGTATCTGCTTATCGCAAAATGTCGGAGCAGCATCCAAATGAACAAAAAACGCTCACCGGACTTCGATATGCCCTTGAAGCCAGTGGTCGGGATAAATTGATGAAAGGAGATACAGCATCATCCATTCTTGCCTTGCAGGAAGCATGGGATATTTATCCAGATTCGCTGATAGCAAGTCAACTCTCTATGATTTATATAGACTTGCATCAACTGGACAGCAGTAAGGTCTGGTTTGATAGAGCACAGCACCCCACCAGGTAATTTCACATGTTTTATGTAAGAAGTTGATTATTCCTTTCGAAGCTGTATTTCCATTTCGACATTATTGATGTTACCACTTAAGGTAAGTTCATCGCCGGAGACCGTAAATGCATATGTGGAAGGAATGCCATCTTTTGGTTTGAGGGTCACTTCCTCACAGGACTCATCCAATTGATAACTCCCAATGATGTTTTCGGTCCCGCCGATCAAATAAGTGATATCCCAGTTAAGATTACCCTTGCCTGAAGTGTCAGCAGGATGAAAAGTCATTTCAGAGGAAGTAATAAAGAGGGTATCTCCGAAAAATTCCTCACCGTCTTCTTTCCATGATTCAGTTTGCCACGTCCCCTCCAGCAAATCACATTGAGATACATCATCATCATCCTTACAAGCGATCATCAAGACAAGCCACAGGCCCAAGCCAACAATTTTCATTGTTCTCATTACACAATTTTTGAAAGTTGAAAAATGAAAAAGGGGCGAGCAATAGAGAGGTGGGCGGAACGAATGTACGCAAATAAAATTTATGTATAAATTTTATTTGTTTATAGGTTTATAGGTTTATGGGTCTATGGGTTTATAGGCTTAGGAGGTTAGGAGATTAGAAGGTTAGCTGTTTGATTACAATGCCGAATTTATTTCCAGGCAAAACTTCTTAATTCGATATTCCTTATTCCTTATTCCTTATTCCTCTGCCCCCTGCCCTTTACCCACACCTCTCACTGTCTTACTATCTCACTGTCTCACTGTCTTACTTTCTCCCTAACTTTGCGCTCCTATGATCGACCTGAACGTCACCGAACCGCAACCCCGAGCCCGTAAACCTGAATGGTTGCGGGTAAAGTTGCCTATAGGTGAAGAATATAAGAAGGTACGCCAACTCGTGGATACCTATAACCTGCACACCATCTGCCAGAGTGGAAATTGTCCCAATATGGGCGAATGCTGGGGTGCCGGAACAGCGACTTTTATGATCCTGGGCAATGTCTGCACCAGGTCATGTTCATTTTGTGCGGTCAAAACCGGCCGACCAAATGAGTATGATGAGGATGAGCCTCGCCGTGTAGCAGAAGCCATTTCCCTGATGAAAGTGAAGCACGCCGTCATTACTTCTGTCAACCGCGATGAATTGAAAGACCGAGGTGCAGAAATCTGGTACCAAACGGTAACTAAAGTGAAAGAACTTTCACCGGAAACCACCATAGAAACACTCATCCCTGATGTCAAATCAAACTGGGATGCACTCATCCGCATGATCGAAGCCGGACAAGAAGTTGTCTCACACAATATGGAGACCGTTTCACGTCTCTATCGTCTTGTAAGACCACAAGCGAAATATGAACGGAGTCTCGAGCAGATACAACGCATTAAAGATTTTGGCAAGCGCACGAAATCCGGTATCATGGTCGGGCTCGGAGAAACCAAAGATGAAATGCTTCAAGCCATGGATGATCTCGCCGCACACGGTTGCGATGTCCTCACCATCGGCCAATACCTTCAACCCACACCGATGCATCTTGCTGTCGCAGAATTTATCCACCCGGATATATTCGCGATGTACAAGGAGGAAGGAATGAATCGCGGATTCGCTTTTGTAGAGAGCGGTCCTTTGGTTCGTTCATCGTACCACGCTGAACGTCACCTTTGAGTATAGGGCAAAGGGCAAAGGGCAAAGGGCAAAGGGCAAAGGGCATAGGGCATAGGGCATAGGGCATAGGGCATAGGGCGAAACAAATTCGTGAAAATTCGCAGCAATTATCAAATAACAAATCAAGTCATTTTCTTTAGGTCCCTGAGCTTGTCGAAGGGTATACAGAAACCTCCACCCCTAATTGTTTTTCCAGCGCTCTTCGTTTACGAAGAGGCTGAAAAAAAGGAATGGATCTTTTTTATTTCCCTTCGACAAGCTCAGGGACCGGAAAAATCAAACTAAGCCATAATTATTTGTTTCCAAATTCAAGCTCAGGGACCGAAAAAATAAAACGAAGTATTAATTGTTTTCTTCTGATTTCAAGTCAACGCCCAAATAAATTCAATTTGCGTCATTTTTTATTAAATCCATCTGCATCAGCGATCCAAAGTACTGGTAGCTCGAAGCTGGTAGCTGGAAGCCAAAAGATTTCCCCTTGACTTCAATCCCTCATCACCTTATATTTGAACTTTTCCAGTTGAACTATTTCACACATGCCAATTGATCTTTTGCATCAGACCCTCAAGTCTAATTTTGGTTTTGACACATTCCGTCCGCACCAGGAAGAGATCATTAAGCATGTGCTGGAAGGTGGTCACGCATTGGTGATCATGCCCACAGGTGGTGGAAAATCAGTTTGTTATCAATTGCCTGCACTGTTACGAGAAGGATTTACCCTGGTGATCTCCCCATTGATTTCTTTGATGAATGACCAGGTACGCTCTCTCCGGGCTAATGGAATAATCGCAGGAGCATTGCATAGTGGTACTACGGGTCCAGAAACCAAAGAAATACAACAACAGATACAAAACAATACGCTCAAGATCCTCTATGTCTCTCCTGAAAGGGCTTTAACTCAAAAGTTTATCGATTTTATAAGGCCATTAAAAGTATCCTTGATCGCTATTGATGAGGCGCATTGCGTATCGATCTGGGGCAATGATTTTAGGCCAGAGTATGCACAGTTGTCTGGTCTCATTCAATATTTTCCAAACATACCCGTCCTTGCACTAACGGCTACTGCAGATAAAGCCACCCAGGAGGATATCCGACTGCAATTGAAATTGAAAGATCCGGTTACCTACCTATCTAGTTTCGAACGACCTAACATTCATCTTTCTGCAAGAGCAGGAATAGAGCGTATCGACCAGATCAGGGAGTTTCTGAAAGCACGCAGCGGACAACCGGGTATCATTTATTGTCTTGCCAGGAGAACAACCGAATCAATCGCTGAAACGCTCAGGCGTTATGGATATAAAGCAGAAGCCTATCATGCTGAGATCGACAATACGACACGTAAGAAAGTGCAAGATGATTTTCAATTTGATCGCGTGCAGATTGTTTGTGCAACGATAGCTTTTGGAATGGGGATTGACAAGCCCAATATCCGATGGATCATTCATTACAATCTTCCAAAGAATATTGAAAATTATTACCAGGAAATTGGGCGATCAGGACGCGATGGACAACCCGCTGATGCACTCATGTTTTATAGTTTCAGGGATATCAGTGTTTATAAAGAATTTATTGACAACAGCGATGCCAATGAAACTTTTAAACGTGTACAATCTGAAAAGCTTGAACGAATCTGGGAATATAGCCAGGCTACGAATTGTCGTACGAATGTCATCCTGAATTATTTCGGAGAATATCGTTCAACAGGCTGCGGACATTGTGATCATTGCCTGCATCCACTGCAGGGATTTGATGGTACAAAACTTGCGCAGATGGCTTTGTCGGCATGTAAGCGAAGCAACGAATCTGTGGGTCTCAATATGTTGGTGGACATACTGAGAGGTTCAGGCAGAAAGGAAATCTATGATCGTGGTTTACAACACATCAAAACGTATGGTGCCGGTAAGGATATTATCTGGAAGGATTGGGCCCAATACATCACCCAGATGATCAATCAAGGCCTGATGGAAATTGATTACATCGCTCATTCAGTATTGAAATGCACCCCATTGAGTGATGATGTTTTGTTTAATGGAAAATCTGTAACACTCCATCGCCCGGTGGAAGAACTCCAAGAACCGGTTGTAAAACGGAAATCAAAAACGGTTCGCTTCAGCGAAGAGTTGATTGAAAGGCTGGAAAAATTGTGCAAACAAATTGGTAAAGAAGAAGGCCTTCCACCCTATGCTATTTTTCCAAAAGGAACATTGAAGGAAATGGCAGAGGTGCGACCGGTTACTGTCGAAGAGTTGTCGCAACTGAATGGTGTTGGTGATTTCAAATCTAAAAAGTATGGGCAGACTTTTGTAGATGAAATCCGGGTCTTCATGAAAGATCAAAACATCATCAAAAAGCCAAAAGGGATGACCTATATCGAGACACTCGACTTGTTCAAACAAGGACTTTCACTTGAACAGATAGCACAGCAGAGGGAAATGGCACTTTCCACTATCGCTATGCATCTCGCCAAACTTTATGAAAAGGGAGAGGACCTTGATTTCAAACGCTTTTTATTTCCGGACGATATGATCCTGGCCCGGCAGGGTTGGAGAGCAAGTGGATTTAGTGAGCAGGTGAGCAAAGTGAAGGAGCAGGTGGGGGATAGCATGGATTACACCCGGCTGCATCTTGCATTGGCCATTCTAAAAAGGGAATCTGCCCAGTAGCCCCTGTGGCAGGATGGCCCCATGGCACCTCTTTTTTCCCTAAATTTGCGCCATGAACAGGCAGACGTTAACCATTTTCATCTTTTTCATTTCCTTCATAACCCTTAGAGGAAATCTTCAAGCCCAGGGTATTGAGTTTTATCATGGCACCTGGGAAGAAGCGATTATGAAAGCTAAAGCGGAAGACAAAATCATCTTTGTCGATGCTTTTACCACTTGGTGCGGTCCTTGTAAACGGATGGCTGCCAGTACTTTCCCGGACGAAGAGGTAGGGAAATTGTTTAATCAATACTTCCTCAGCATGAAGATTGATATGGAAAAGGAGATGGGATTGGAATTCAAGAAAAAATTTCCTGTATCCGCATATCCTACACTTTTCTTTATCGATGCTGACCAGGAAGTGATCCAAAAGGCGGTTGGAGCCAAAAGCCCTGCTGACCTGATTGCCCTTGGCCAGACCATTATAGGAAAGTATGACAAGAGCACTAAGTATGAAGCTGCTTACAATGCAGGTGATAGAAGTTACCAGCTGGTGTATGATTATGTAGCAGCACTCAATAAAGCCGGAAAGCCTTCAGTTAAAATCTCCAATGATTACCTCGCTGAGCAAAAGGATCTTACTACTCCGGAAAATCTGAAATTTATTTTGGAAGCAGCTTCCCAGGTAGATTGCCAATGCTTTGATCTTTTTGAAAAATACAAAAGTGAAATCAGCAAGGTAGTTGATGAAGAAACCATCAAGGCAAAAGTCAGGTTCGCTTGTAATAATACCGCCAAGCGTGCAATTGAATTTGAAAGCCCTGAACTCATCACACTGGCCGCTGAGGCAATGAAACGTAATATCCCAGCTGAAGCAGATCGTTTCCGTTCAGAAAGTGAGATAAAGTATGCCCTTGCTCTTCACGAATTGTCCAAGATCAATGACCAGGTAAATTATCATGTGAAAAAATTTATCAAGAACGAACCTGAAGCACTCAACAAACTTGCTCTTGATCTGAATAAGTATGCGGCAGATGATGCCACCTGCAAAGAACTTGCTATTGACCTTGCAGAGAAAGCTGCAGAAAGCAAAGAATCCAAAACAGAATATAAAGCTACCTACGCAAGACTAGTCTATCAGAATGGAAACAAAGAAGAAGCCATTCAATATCTCGATGAAGAGCTTGAAAAAATGGGTAGTGAAGAAAGTAAGGATTACCAGGCGCTCAAAGCCTTACGAGATAAAATGATCAATAGTTAATCTCTTCTAAAAATGGTAGGCTCGGGTTGTACCTACGCCTGCGTACCATAAATCAAAAGAAGCTCTTCCAGGCATAATCATAGTAGTCGACTTTGACGACATGTTGAGGCTCAACATATTGCGCTATTTATTCATATTTCTATTCCTATAGTATCTTTGCCCTTTAAGTTGGAAAGTCAGCATGTCGAAAAAGAAAAGCCCTGAACGCGAATCAACTCCTTCTCCTGAACATCATGGTATCACTTACCTGGATGGGATGTATGAGGATTATTTCCTCGATTACGCGTCATATGTTATCCTCGAAAGAGCAGTACCCGATATCAAGGATGGTTTAAAACCTGTACAACGTCGTATCCTTCATTCAATGAATGATATCCATGACGGTCGTTATCACAAGGTGGCGAATATCATCGGCCATACGATGCAGTATCATCCGCATGGCGATGCTGCGATTGGTGATGCATTGGTAAATCTCGGACAAAAAGATTTGTTGATTGATTGCCAGGGAAACTGGGGTGACATTCGCACAGGCGATAGTGCTGCTGCAGCCCGTTATATCGAAGCAAGGCTGACGAAGTTTGCGCTTGAAGTGGCCATCAATCCACAGACCACCAATTGGCAAGTGTCTTATGATGGACGTCGCAATGAACCGATCTGTCTCCCAGTAAAATTTCCCATGGTGTTGGCCCAGGGTGTTGAAGGTATCGCGGTTGGATTAGCAACTAAAATACTTCCGCACAATTTTATAGAACTGATCCAATCCTCGATAAAAGTTCTTGAAGGAAAACGGTTCAAACTCAATCCGGATTTCCAGACCGGAGGGATGATGGATGTTACGGATTACCAGAGTGGCTTGCGTGGTGGAAAAATCAGGGTTAGAGTAAAGATTGACAAACTCGATAAGAGTACACTAGTTATCCGCGAGATTCCATATGGAGTGACTACGGGTTCACTGATGGAGTCAATTGTCAAAGCAAGTGAAAAAGGTCAGATCAAGATCAAAAAATTGAGTGACAACACGGCTGCCGAAGTTGAGATACTTATTGAATTACAACCTGGCGTATCTCCTGATCAGACCATTGATGCGTTATATGCTTTTACCAATTGTGAAACTTCCATTTCACCGAATGCATGTGTCATCATTGACAACAAGCCGGTATTCATGGGGGTGGAAGATATCCTGAGACAAAGCACTTTTCATACGCAGGATTTATTGCGGATGGAACTGGAAATACGCTTAGGGGAATTGCGTGAGAAATGGCATTTTTCCAGTCTTGAAAAAATATTTATTGAAAAACGTATCTATCGTGATATCGAAGAGTCTGAGACCTGGGAGGATGTGATCGATGTGATCGGTCTTGGACTTTCAAAATACATTGCGACCCCTTCATCCAAAACGAAAGGAGATAAACGCCTCCTTCTTCACCGCGATATTACCATTGAAGATATACAGCGACTCACCGAGATACGTATCAAGCGCATTTCAAAATTCAATTCGTTTCAAGCGGATGAGTTGATTAAGACCATTGAGGATGAACTCAAACAAGTACAACATGACCTGGCACATCTCACTGAATATACTATCAGTTATTTCCAGCGATTGTTAGAGAAGTATGGAAAGGGACGCGAACGAAAAACGGAGATCACCACATTTGATACGATCCAGGCTACCAAGGTTATTGCCAATAACGCAAAACTTTATGTTGACCGCAAAGAAGGGTTTATCGGGTGGGGATTGAAAAAAGATGAATTTGTCACGGAGTGTAGCGAGATCGATGATATCATAGCCTTCAGGAAGGATGGCAAGTTTATGGTTACGCGTATTTCAGAGAAAGTATTCGTTGGAAAAAATATTATTCACGTCGATGTCTGGAAGCGTGGGGATGAGCGGACGACCTATCATTTGATTTATGTGGATGGTGCTTCAGGTCGGGCATTTGCAAAGCGATTTAATGTCACCTCCATCACACGTGATAAAGAGTATGACCTTACTAAAGGTGATAAGGAATCCAAGGTATTGTATTTCGCATCACATGCAAATGGTGAATCAGAGCGTGTTGAGATTCAACTGACCCCAGGAAGCAGCGCACGGAATAAAGTATTCGAATTTTATTTCGAAGAACTTGCCATCAAAGGCCGCAGTGCAGGTGGAAATATTGTGACTCGTTACCCTGTGCGTAAGATTACACAAATGGAAGTTGGTAAGAGCACTTTAGGTGCGCAGAAATACTGGTATGATGAAGTCAGTGGCAGGATCAATAAAGATGAGCGTGGCGTATCCATGGGATCGTTTGACACAGGTGACCAGTTGATCACGATTTATGCTACAGGAGAATATGAAATCTCAGAATTGGATCCGGATGGCAAGATCGAGATGAAGGATATGTTGTATGCAGGAAAGTTCAGACCAAAAGTCCCGATTACAGCGGTTTACTTTGAGGGCGAGAAACAATGGACAATGGTGAAAAGATTTCTGGTAGAAACTACTACTGTGGGACAACGATTTAAATTCATTTCAGAATTCAAAGATTCAAGACTTTACTTTGTTTCCCTTGACGAAGATCCGATCGTGGAATTTGGCTACATGAGTCAACGCCAAAAAGTAGTCGAGATTTTCCAACCTGCTGAATTTATTGAAGTCAAAGGTTGGAAGGCAATCGGGAATAAACTGGTGGATAAAAAATTGATCAGTATTTCTGAGCAAGGCAAAGCTGAAGAAAGTGATGAGGCCGAAGATGATAAAACGCCTTCAACGACTTCAGGTGCAGTGCAAGCTGATTTGTTTGGATCCGCTGGGAAGGATTTATCCAAAGTTAAATCTAAGGCTGAGACTAAGGCTAAGTCTAAGGGAAAGGCGGATGAGGCTAAGTCGAAGGGAAATAAAAAGGGTAAGGGTAAATTAAATACCGGGGATACGATTGAGTTTGATGTCTGATGGAGACCGTGAAGTTTTTACTTTTTCAAATTCTTTTCTTCAACTAATTTTGAAATCGTTTGTTTGGCACCTTGGCCTGACGTGAAACGAAAAACCTCCTGAACCCGAATGGATAAGATCTAAACAGACAATTTTAGACATTGAACACAACCTTTTACGGCCAATTGGCATTTATAGTTTGATGAATAAGCACTATTTCAATTGACAAAGAAGGAATTAACGGAAGGTGGATGGATTGATAAGTATGTCCTGGGACTTACCTCTGAGGAGGAAAGTACTGAGGTAGAGCGTCTGGCGTCACTTTACCCTGAAATCCAGGAGCAGATCAATGCCTCCCGAAATAAAATCTGTGGCAACTTCAATCGCAACCTTACCCGGCCTGCGCTTAGACATTCCTTTCTTGCCAAACGCAAAGTTCTTACCGGATCAGCTATTGTTGTTTTTTTATCACTTGCCGGGTTCTTGTTTATCTGGAGTGAACATTTTTCTCTTAAGAAAACGTACAATTCTCAATGCGCCAAACTGGCCGAAGAACAAGCCAAAGTCGATAAGCTTGCTTCCGTGACCCGAAAATCTTCGGAGCGTTCCAGCTTTATCAATTCTGGTACGACGGAAAGAATCAAAGTCAGGGGTTGTGATTCCACACCCGATGCTGAAGTACTTCTTTTTAAATGTAGACTTTCCGGAAAGATGATGTTACAGGTTGTGGATTTACCTCAATTGCCAGCAGGTCATCATTACGAGGTTTGGACTACCCATGCTGATTCGACCAATCGTATGATCGGACAGATTCAACCTCCGATTAAATATGATAGCTTGTACGTATTGGATCCGACCATGCATTATGCGGACTTGCAGATAACCGATGTAGATCCCCTCAACAATATCTCTGAGCCTGTCTGCATGGCTTCCGTCAGGAAGTAAAAAGATCAACAGATATTACCATCCTCAATTATCGTCCTTGTCGCTTTTCTCTGGCTTTTTCTTTCCGTCTTTCCCATCTTCCTTTTCTTTGCGTTCCAGTTCAAGTCCATTTTTCAATTTCCTTGAAACGGTAGAGTAAGGTCCGATGATCACTTCCTGATCTGCCTGAAGTCCGCTTAAGATCTGGATATACTCATTGTCTTGTATTCCGGTTTCAACTTTGACCATGCGTGCAGTATCCGCTTCAAAAACAAAGACGACTTCATCAATGGCAAGATTTGCTTTATCAACAGTTTCATTTTCCTGAGTTGATGTTGAATCTGGATTGTCTTTATTTTCCTTCTCCCGGGTGGTCACTGCCTGGATAGGAATAGAGATGGCATCTCTCACTGTATTGGTATTGATATCAACTGTAGCTGACATACCCGGCCTGAAAGGCATAGCTTGATTTAATGATGTATAGGACTCCTGCAGGATGCGGATCTTTACAATAAAGTTGGTGACCTGGTCAGAAGTAAGTGCTTGCGTCACCCCTGTATTAGCTGCAGAACTGGCCATTTCCGTGACTACACCTTTAAATTTCTCATCCAGGTAGGCATCTACTTCGATATCCGCAGTGTCGCCAAGGGATACACGTAAGATGTCATTTTCACTTACCTCTACCTGGACTTCCATGCTATTAAAATTAGCGATGCGCATCATTTCTGTTCCGGTCATCTGCATAGTTCCTACGACACGTTCGCCTTGTTCAACATTGAGTTGGCTGATGATACCAGAGGTAGGCGCGGTGATAGTTGTACGGCTAAGGCTGGTTTTGATTTCTTTCAGACTAGCCTGGGAGCTGGCAACATTATATTCGGCAGACTTTGCTGCTTGTTGTGAAGCGCGATATCCTGCTTCTGCAGAACGGAGATTTGCTTCCAGTTGCAACAACGTGGATTCCGAATTTTCGTAATCCTGCGCAGAGATTACGCCATCCGCTTTCAGTTTTTTATTCCGTTCATGTATGCGGCGTTGGTTTTCAACCTGGGCTTTGATTTGTTCGATTTGAGCTGTAGAGGTCTCTATTGAAGATTGTGACCTGGCAAGTTCGGATTTAGCTCCGCTTACGCTTGCATTGCCTCTTTCCACTGCGCTTACATATGCTTCAGGATCTATTTTGGCAAGAACCTGACCCGCCACTACGGAGTCCCCTTCTTCTACAAAGAGTTCAACGATCTCACCGCTGACATCAGAGCTGATCTTAACTTCTTTTTCAGGGAAGATTTTTCCGGAGGCAGATACTGTTTCCCTGATTTCTCTCAGGGAGACTTTTTCTGTTTCCACAAATTCTCCTTTTGGTTTTTGCCTTGCTTTTACGGCAGCAGCAGCAATCAGGAGTACGAGTAAAATCAAGAGGCTCCAGATGATCCATTTACTTGATTTCTTTTTTGCTTTTGTCATAACCTAGGTAATCGATGATGATGAGATTTTTAAGGGCTTGTTTTTATTCGAGGCGTATGCCACGTCCCAGGTAATATTCGATAACCTGGATTTGAAAATAATAATCATAACGGGCGATCAGCAAATTGTTTTCAGCAGCATCCCTTCTGTTACGGGCGCTGAGGTAGTCAAAGTTACTGATTGATCCGAGTGCCGCTTTTCGGTCCGCATTATCAAGGGCAATTTGCGCGGCTTGTACTGCTACCTCTGCGCCTTCTAATGCTTTACGAGCGGCTTTGGCAGAGGCAAGGGCATTCTGGATATTTGTCTTTAAAGTCTGTTTGATCTTTTCGGTTTCTATATCCGCGTTGATCACACTTATTTTTGCACGCTCTACGCCTGCCTGTGCTGAGTAATTGTTGAGGATCGGAATGGATAATGTTGCACCCCAACCATAACCGATATTCTGATCCAGTTGTTTGGTATAGGGCACATCATCGTAGTTTGTTGGAATTAATTGGTCTACCTGGAACAGTGCCGGATTTCCATCAATGTATACTCCAGGTTGTGTGATTCGTTGGGTAGAATATCCGATAGGAGCTTTTGCAAGATTTGACCAGTTGGTTCCCAGGTTTCCACCAACAGTTAAAGTTGGGATACGACCAGATTTTGCAATTCCTATACTTAATTCACTCGCCTGCTGCCGGAGTTCCGCTGCTTTAATCTGTGCCTGGTTGGTCAGTGCGGTTTCATAGACAGTCGCGAATTCTTGATTTTCCAATGGCTCCAGGTTGGTGATATCGATCACCGGCCGATCAATCACCAGTGGAAAATCAGGCTCCATCAACATATGTTGTTTAAGTGCGAGGAGATTGGTCTCGATATTGTTGGTGGCAGTAATCAGGGCTTGTTCATCAATAGCGAGTTGAGATAAGATGTCATACCGGTCATTTTCTGGTCGTGTGCCTGCCGCGATCAATTTGCTAAGGTTGTCCAAATTGTCCTGTGTGAGTTTAACCCTATCTTTTGCGATTTCCTCATTTTCATAAGCAAACAATAGATTCAGGTAGGTGAGCGCAACATTCAGTGCAAGATCCTCTTCAGCCTGTTGAATATCTTTTTCTGATGCATCTACATAAATATCATTCTGGCGAACAGATTTATTGATACGGCCTCCGTTAAACAATGTTAAGCCTGTTCCAACACCTATACTCTGATAGAGTGAGTTTTCTGTTTCAAAATCATTGGTGGCAGGGTTGACCACGCGACCGACCGTAAATCCAAAATCACTGCTGACGTTCAAACTTGGGATGCGTTCCCTTCGCAGTTGTTTTCCGTTGACATCATATCCGAGTTTATTCAACTTGATTTGTTCGATGGTCAGGTTCTTTTCGAGGGCTTCGCGGATGCAGCGTTCAAGGTCCCAGGTGTCCTGGGCATGAAGCGTTAGGCTGCAAAGGGAAATGCAGAGTAGAGAAAAAAAGTATTTTTTCATTACACCTGGGTTTAATGGGGCGATATTAATGGAAGCATGGCGATCCGGGAGGGTTTTTTCTATAAAGGCCCCTAAATAACGGATTAATACCTTGAGTCTTGTAATCATGCTGCAAACTTAAGTAAGAAGCGGCTGGAATTAGCCGGTAGGCAGGATTTCAATAATAAGTATCGAAGGTGATCGCCCCAACCAGCCGGTCGTACAGGCCCCCGATGGGTCGGTAGTAGGTAAGAAGGGTGTATTGGTTTTCGGTAGCATACCAGTTTCCTTCCAGCGGAGTGAAATCCGGATTACCATGCTCATCCGGTACTGCAAAACCATAGTTGTAATAACCTTGCTTTAAATACAGTCTCCCGATATAGCCTTTGACTCTTTCATCATAGCTCAGTTTGTATTCAGGGAGCATCTTCCAATCTGTCATACCGCCAACCACGTAGACACCTGTTTCCAGGGTATTTGGCATTTCAAGAGTGACCAATACTTCTGAGTATTCGGTGTTGAGTTGCTGTTCGCGGTAGTTATGCCGAAGCACGAGGTTGAGCGTAGACGCAAGAGAATCCGGCGGGATTGTTTTCCTGTAAAAATCACGGTTGTAGGGAACGAACATTCCGTTCAGATCTCTTCGCCAGAGATAGGATTGGCGTGCACGGGGTTGAGCCGGAAAAAGTATAGTGCTGTATCCTTCCACAAACTCTTCGATGTCTAGCACGTCTTCTGAGCGGTATATCATGCTACTGATATCCATATTGCGGAATTCCTTTCCTGCTTCGAAAACGATTTTTCCCTGGTAGTTGTAATCGAGATAGGTCCTCGTGACCATGCGTGGAGGTATGTCTTCTATCCGCGTTGCCCAACGTCCGTTTTGCAATATGACACAAGAGATTTCAGCGCGCGGATTGGAGCAATTGAGTGATTTGGTTTCAATTCCGAAATCTATTTCCTGGTGCGTGTTCTGCTGCGAAACAATCACGGGTCGCACTACGTTGGTTTGCGTTTTTACAGCTTCTTCCGTGACCATAAAACGTCGGGTGATAATGGGATCATCTTCCTGGCCAGACTCATAGACTACGAGAAGGTAGTTGCCGGATTTTGACCATTTGATTTCATCATTCGGAAAAGACACATAATAGTGCAGGTAATCCTGGTAGGTCCCCGAAGAGATTTCATAATTCGGGATCTCTCCCTCCCTGAATCCATGCAGATAATCAAACTGTAGTAGTTCGCGTGTCGGTTGCCAATACCTGTCACAATGAATGACTGTGAAGTAGTATCTCGTTCCGCTGCCTTCTAGTTCGTCGAAGGAGAGGAAGAGGGAGTTCATGCTTCCTAGTACGGAGACAGGTTGGGTCAGGGCCAGGCCGGTGACGTGGAGTCTGACGGAGCGAATATAATCGCGGTATACGCCGTCTTCGTAGGAGTCTAGCTGGGGCTGTGCCTGGAGGCTACAGAAGGGGAATAGGCAGAGAAATAAAATTCTTGAAAACAACGATTGAAAGGATTACTGGTAATTAATTGGTGTAATAACGTTAAAAAATGGGAT
>DASXWI010000653.1:0-2381 GCA_036503755.1 Saprospiraceae bacterium
CCTTACCATATAGCTTGAGATCAATGACCCTGACCTTCAATAAATTTTTTGACGCCGCTCGTTGCAGTATGGAATGGGAAAAAGGACCATCCAGGAGCCCGGGGATGACCGCCAGGATATCAATCTGCAACATCAAACAAAAATTTAAAGTTGTTTACTCAATACCAAGCAACTCAATCTCAAATATCAATGCGGAATAAGGCTTAATATCCTGGCCCGCACCTCTGTCACCATAAGCAAGATCATACGGGATGTACACTTTCCACTTTGAACCCACTGGCATCAATTGAAGAATTTCAGTCCAGCCTTTGATCACCTGGTTGAGTGGAAAAGAAATGGATTCACCACGATCCACTGAACTATCGAAGACGTATCCATCGATCAATGTACCATGGTAATGCACCAATACTTTATCAGTAGCTTTTGGTTTTGGTCCATCACCGGCTTTCATGATTTCATACTGAAGGCCATTAGGAAGGGACACTACGCCAGCGCGTGTTTTATTAGCAGCGAGAAATTGTTCGCCGGCTATTTTATTGGATTCATTCTTTTTCATCGAGCGAGTGGTTGAACTTTCGCGGACTTCCATATTGCACTGTTCAACGCTGAGCTTGGTAGGATTGCCTTTGAGTACATCTTCCAGTCCAGCTGAGATCAATTGAGGATTGAGATCTCCAAAGCCCTCATTCTTCAAGTTGCCGCCTATGAGGACACCTAAACTATAGGCCAGGCTGTCATCACTTGTTTTAAAGGTTTGTGCTTTTAAGGTATTGTCCATAACGAAGGATAATAAAAGTAAAATGGTTAAACGTATCATGATTTTTTCATTTCAGCATAGTACATAAAATAATAAGGGATGGTTTCAATTCCTTTATAGAAATTAAAGAGACCATAATGTTCATTCGGCGAATGTATATCATCCGTATCCAGTCCGAATCCAAGGAGAACTGTTTTTATACCAAGGATCGATTCGAACAATGCAACAATGGGTATGCTACCACCGGATCGTTGTGGAAGTGGTGTTTTCCCAAAACTCTTCTCCATGGCTTTTGAAGCAGCTTTGTACTCCACTGTATCTGTAGGCGTAACTGCGGGTTGACCTCCGTGATGTGGTGTAACTTTAACCGTCACAGAGGGTGGTGCAAGACTCTTAAAATGTTTTTCAAACATTTCAGTAATCTTATCCGGATCCTGGTTAGGAACAAGGCGCATACTGATCTTTGCAGATGCTTTGGAAGGCAATACTGTTTTTGCACCTTCACCAATATATCCTCCCCAAATACCATTGACTTCTACGGTAGGACGGATAGAGGTTCGCTCAAGTGTGGTATATCCTTTTTCACCCATTAGGGCATTCACCGAAAGTTCTTTCTTGTAATCGGCTTCATTAAACGGAGCCATATTCATTTGTCTGCGCTCATCTTCGGAAACAATCTCTACGTCATCATAAAACCCGGGAATCGTAATGTGCCTGTCCGAATCATGCAAGGAAGCAATCATGCTGCAAAGAATATTGGCAGGATTAGCCACTGCTCCACCGAAAACACCCGAATGAAGATCTTTACTTGGACCAGTTACTTCGACTTCAACATAACTCAAACCACGTAAACCAGTAGTAATGGAAGGAACATCATTTGCAATGATACCGGTATCTGAAACCAGGATTACATCTGCTCCCAACTTTTCTTTATGTGTTTCCAGGAAATGGCCAAGATTGACTGAACCAACTTCCTCCTCACCTTCAAACATGCATTTGACATTGCAGGACAATTGACCAGAAGCAAGCATTGCTTCCAGAGCTTTGACGTGCATATATAATTGGCCTTTGTCATCACATGCACCCCTTGCATAAATCTTTTCGTCTTTGATGACTGGTTCAAATGGCGGAGATGTCCAAAGATTTAATGGATCCGGAGGTTGGACATCATAGTGGCCATAGACCAGGATCGTAGGAATCTTATCGGAGATGATCTTTTCTGCATATACGATCGGATGGCCTTTCGTCGGGACGATTTCAACAGCATCAAGGCCTATTCGCTTCAGCTCATTGCTCAGCCAGTTTGCTGCCCTGATCACATCATCTTTATATTTTGTATCGGCACTGATCGACGGAATCCTAAGAAAATCAAGTAATTCATCTAAAAAACGTTGGCGATTAGCCTGGATATAGGTTTGTACTGCTTCCATGTATGGATTTATATGATTTTAGACGTTCTGGACGGGTTTTCAGACTGCCGGGGACAGGTCATTTCCCGCGTGCAAGGTACACATTCAAAATAATTCATGACGGGAAAGCAGACAAAACCACCCTATTTTGGGATCAGGACCCCTGCGATTAATGCCAAGGTACCCGGGGATGGTACAAACCTTTATTTTTACCG
>DASXWI010000654.1:0-2536 GCA_036503755.1 Saprospiraceae bacterium
CCTCATCTTCAAACAATGATTTATCAGGGATCACATTCTTCATGTTTTTTCCAGACTTACCTGTTAACTTCTGTATGATGATCCTGACTGCCTCTTCATCTTTGAATGACAATTTATTCTCATCATAAATAAGCCTTGCCATTTTCTTTTTGGGTGTTAGTTTTCCATCTGGCATGAACTTATGATTTTCAATGCCTCTTCTGACTAACTCCATATTACCAGATCTAACTGCCATGAGTTTGTTTTAAATGATGGTTTACTTTTTCCCCTTATTCCTATACGCCTGCTCCCACTTTGCTTTGACGATAAGCCACTTCTCCATAATACCAAGGCACAAAAGGACAACACCAAGTAACAGCGATATGGTCGCCACTATGGGGTTAATGTGATCCGTTATCCACTGGACAACTGCAATCATTGATATGCCTATAAGGCTTACAAAAGTCCATGGGTCTTTTCCGAGAAGGATTATCATTTGGTGTTCAATATTTCTATGGTGAGCGTGCAGCATATTATCTGGGATTGTCTGCTTACTGTATGGAGTTGTTTATAATCACTCCTATTTTTAATCCTGTTGACATGGTTGATTTCAATATGGGTATATCTGACTCAACGAGCAACCCTAATCCATTGGCTATAGGTACTACTCCTGTAAGCTGTATCGCTAATTGGTTGGGTAGTGAGCCGCCTGTATTGATAATGTACTCCGGTCCTGCTGACATGGTCGCTGGTGCCCCTCCTGATCGTGGATATAATGCCGCCTCGATGCCTGCCATTAATCGTACCTCAGTTAAATATCCCGTTTCGGTCATATCAGCCACATGATAATTGAGTCCACCATGGAGTAATATTGTCGAGTTTGCTTTTTCAGATAATGTATACCATGGGTAAATGCCGATGGATACCCCGCTATCTTCATCGAGTGAGTCATTATTGAATCCCACATTTGCAAGGACAGGAATAGCGTACTTTTCTCCTTCGTCCACTACATACATGACTCTTCCGGATAGTAAAAAGGAATTGCTGACATCCCCAGCGATGTTGTACGCAAGTTTTGCGCCCACCCATGGGTTATTGAGGGAGTTTGCTGATATCCTTGCTGGTTGGTTTTTCTTTGACGACACCATGGTAAATGGTGTCTGTGCTGATGCTATGGAGGCGATCAGTAAAAGAGATATGAGGATAATATTTTTCATTATGTTATTTTAAATGGTTAAAGTAAAATAAGGGGAGGGTGTAGCAACCTCCCTCCCCAGTGTGGTAATGGCTAAAGGCGTTTCTTGAACGCGTACACGGTCTGAAATTTAGTCGATTGTGTACCTGAACTGATCGCTCGAATCCTCCACCAGGTAGGCAGAAACCCTCGCTCATCCGGATCGGTGTCGAATCTCAATACTTGTGTGGCTGCTCCGTTGCCCGTCTCGGTGTCCATATTATACCATACTGTTCCAGCGAGGTCAAGCGCAACCTGAAGAACATATGTAACTGCTGTGGCTCCGGTAAGAGAATCGGACTCTACCCATACCTCCAGATCTCCGAGGTCTTTAAATCTACGGGAAGTGGCGAAACTTGTACCATTTGGATAATGGTAAACGGTGTCTGCATTGGTGAGCGTGTCCGGTCCCATTTCACCGGTGTACAGTAATGGTGCCTGTGCATTCGCGGTTGGTATCGTGAATGCAAATGCCACCATGGCAATCATGAAAATTGAAAAAAGGAACTTCCTCATTTTGAAAACGTATTTGATGGTTAATTAATTAATTACTCGTTTACTATTATCTGACTTCCTGTAGCTGCTAACAATGCTAAGTATTCGTCCGATACTTTACCCATTGGGCGTAGGTCGATAATATATTTTCTTGGTGCTGCCCGTACCCGTTCCCATTCGTATAGAGTGAGCGAATCCTTTATGGCTTGCGGAATAGGACATGGTGAAAAGTGGGTATCAGCATAATCCTGACCCTGATGGCAATCCTTCATAACTTCCCTACATATCGCTACGGCTTCGTCACAATTAATGTCAGCCCCATAAAATGACCAAACTTTGAAAGATGGAAATTCATGGATGTTTTCTTTGTAGGTAGCAGCTGACATACCAGGGAAAATGAAAACGTAAGGATCGCAGCCCATATACCATTTTGCACCGTCAATGCGGGTAAAGACTTTCACATGGAATTGCTGGCTATTGTTTGTTCCTTTGAGAATTACTGAGCCACCAATGGCAGATGTATCTACCTTAGCGGATAGGCTCGTTATGTGGCTGACCACTTCGGCAAGGTCGTACGATTGAATCCCACCACCTTCCCATAATACGGAATCCTGCGGCTCATCAAATTTCATGTAGAGCGTTACGAATGCTGGTTCGGTGTATTCTATTAGTTCCTCGCACGTATCAACTTCAAGCGGCTCAGGATCGATAGTGTCAATCTGGATGGTGTCAATAGGAGCCGTGTCTTTGGGATTAAACTTCCAATCTTTCGGAATCGGAGCGTCAATGAGTGAGCATCTATTGAATACCGACATTACGAATAGTGCC
>DASXWI010000655.1:0-11900 GCA_036503755.1 Saprospiraceae bacterium
CCGGTTCGATCAAGTATCTTATACTGATAGGCTTGCTGATTCATCCCGATGATAATATTTAGCAATGTATCCCCAAACTCTTCCGTATAGAAATGTTTACCGATGCTGTAATCAATGGGAGGGTTGAAGAGATTGAAAGCAACGTCATGATATGTTTTCCAAATTTCATTTCCGGCAGGATCTAATTTGGTGGTCATCAAATAGGGCCTGAAATTGCCGGTAAAATCAGCGTGCGTTTCCTTTCCGATAACAATGATGTTTCCTTTTTCATCCGGAAACACCTGGATGGCGTTGTCGGTCATAGATGTGCCATAGCTTTTCTGCCATTCAATACCAAGTTGTGCTTGTGCTGCGGTCGAAAAGGTCAATCCCATGGCCACAAATAGCCAGGCTGAGTGGCGGGAAAGGAGAGCCTGAATATGCGTTGTGTAAAATGTAGAAGTTTGATTCATAAGCATAAAAGTATGTTGTATGCCTGATAAGACGAGGCTTTCCGGAAAATCGTTGGTGAAAACCGTTTAAATCCGTTCCTCCTGGATCGATCGGGAATATTGGCTTGTTGAAAAGGTATTCACTCCTGCTATACCGGAATTAAAAAATAAGCAGTGGTCAAGGCAATCTGCATCTACGAACATAACAATGTAACATAGCCGACATTTCAAGATCACTTTTTCAGAGAAATGTATTGATCCATTATTGGTTACCTTTGGAAGAAACAACAGCATAACGACACTTGAAAACATTATTTTATCTTTTTTTAATCTTCATAACTTATACTTCAACTATGACCGCTCAACCCCTTGATGGTGTTTACAACCTGCGTGGTATTCATGATATGGCTGCAGGATTTAAATTCACTCCGGATGGCCGTTTTGAATTTTTCTATATCTATGGTGCATCCGATCGTCATGCTACCGGAACTTATACGATGGAAGGCGATACAGTTAAACTAAAAAGTGATAAAGCCCCAGGCAATGATTTCAAAATTGAGAGCCAGGGCAAAAAAGGGAAAGGATATACGATCGAAATTAAAGCCCCGAATGATCAACTCTTGCGCAATGTCATCTGCATTTATTTTGTTGGCGAGAGCAAGGATGTCAGGGAATCCGATGATCAAGGCATTATCCATCTGGATATACCTTCTGCAGATACGTTATACCTTCGTCATGAATACTTTGTTGACATCCCCACGCTCATCAAAGACAAGGACAACCACAACAATCATTTTGTAGTCTCTTTACTACCTTCTCTTGGCGAGGTAAGTTTCAAAGGGATTGATCTTTTTCTCAAAGATGATGAGCTCACCTGTCTGCCGAATTATTTTATGCCTTTCGAAAATATCACGTTTTCCAAGGAGTAGGGAAGAAGGGCGGAACGGCGGAACGGCGGAACGGCGGAAAGGCAGAAAGGCAGAAAGGCAGAAAGGCAGAAGGGCGGAAGGGCAGAAAGGGCAGAAAGGATTAGAGTCGTTATACAAAAGGATGTAGAGACGCAATTTTAAAAGGATGTAGAGACGCGAAGGATATAAAAGGATGTAGAGACGCGATTTTAAAAGGATGTAGAGACGCGAAGGATATAAAAGGATGTAGAGACGCGATTAATCGCGTCTCTACATCCTTTTATATCCTTCCCCTTCGCCCCTTCGCCCCTTCGCCTTAGCCTTAGCCTCAGCCTTTATACTACATTTGTAGCACAGATAGAAGCACGTGAACAAAATTTCCATTATCCCGGAATGGATTAAAGAATACAAGCGGCTTGATTTCAGGTTTGACCTGCAAGCCGGGCTGACGGTAGGCATCATGCTGATCCCTCAGGGCATGGCCTATGCGATGATCGCCGGACTTCCTCCAGTATATGGTCTATATGCTTCTACCTTGCCTGCGATAATTTATGCCTGGTTTGGTACTTCCAAACATCTCTCTGTCGGACCAGGGGCGCTCACCGCATTATTGACAGCCGCTGGAATTGGTCTGCTTGCCCAGGCAGGTAGCGAAACATATCTGGCGATGGTTGCTTTGCTCGCGATAACGGTTGGATTAATTCAATTTTCGCTTGGTGCCTTCAGGTTAGGATTCCTTGTCAATTTTCTTTCTAACCCGGTCATCCTGGGTTTTACTTCTGCTGCAGCGATTCTGATCGGCCTCAGTCAATTAAAATATTTCCTGGGTATTGAATTATCGCAATCACAGCACATCCATAAATTATTACCAGACCTGGTATCCCATCTTTCGGATATCCATTTTGAAACTTTTGCAACAGGTATCATTGGTCTGCTGGCTTTGGTGTTTTTTAAAAAATTAAACCCATTGCTTCCAGGTGCCTTGATCACAGTTGTCGTATCTATTCTCATCACCTGGGGACTACGACTGGACTTGAAAGGGGTATCGATTGTCGGTACAATTCCGGAAGGACTTCCGATTCCGAAATGGATACCTTTCACACTTGATCAATTCTTGATTTTATTTCCTACAGCTTTTGCCATTGCGCTTGTCAGTTTTATGGAAAGTACTGCAGTAGCCAAAGCCATACAAGCAAAACATAAAACGTATACGCTTGGCCATAACCGTGAACTCATCAGCATTGGGTTAGCCAACATGACAAGTGGATTGATTCACTCTATTCCAGTGACAGGTGGCATGTCGAGGTCATTGGTCAATGACATGGCCGGTGCGAGAACGGGTCTTTCCACCATCATCAGTTCAATCCTGATACTTTTAACATTACTCTTCCTCACACCGTTATTCTATTTTCTTCCTAAAACAATTCTTGCAGCGGTAATCCTCGCCGCTGTGGCCAGTTTACTCAAATGGAAAGAAGCAAAACAATTGTGGAATCTTGACCGTAAAGATTTCTGGATGTTGATCGTAACTTTTATTGGCACACTTGTATTGGGTATTGGTCCGGGTATTGGTATTGGTGTATTGCTATCACTTGGCTGGATCATTTACGAGACCTCTTATCCACATCATGCTGAGTTGGGGAAAGTACCGGATACACATTCGTTCAGAAATGTGAGGCGATTTCAAGGATTAGAAATGGCAGAAGGTGTTTTAATCGTCCGGTTTGATGCACCACTCTATTTTGCCAACATCGACCGGTTTAGGGAAGTGCTGGCTGCATACAAAAAACAAAGGACGGATCGCATACACACCATTATTATCGATATGGAAGGCATCCACAGTATCGACAGCACAGCCCTGGCAACATTTTCTGATATGGTAGAGGTTGCTATGAAAGACAATATTCAGCTTTTACTTGCCGAGGTCAAAGGTCCCGTGAGAGACAAATTTTTTAGGTCGGGTTTGACCACAAAGATTGGTGGAAAGAATTTCTTTGTCACGGTTGAAAATGCATTCCAATCCGTCAGCGGTGACAATGCGGAAATCAGTCCCAATATAGCTCTTCAGACTAATGTTGGGCCAAAGTGAGCTCTCTCTGAACCAGCAGATTTCCTCTTTTACTTTTCAAAAGATAAATAATCAGACCCTATCGGATTCCCTCTGAAAGGGAATAGTCCAATTTACCTAAATTCGGCCTCCTTTCATCTCCTAAAATGACAAATGAATGAATCATCTTTTTAAAATTTCGATTGGGTTTATACTTCTTTTCAATTGTATTTCCGCTGATGCTCAATGGATCAGGCAATATCCGCTGGCTAAGCTTGAACATGTGGTGGACATTGTGACACATGAGGATGGACACGGTTTTGCGGTCGGTGGTGATGACCTTATTCTCCGTCTCAATGGAGGATCCAACCAATGGGATCTACTGACTTCATGGGATGGTGGTTGGAGCCTTGAATCGGTCGATTATCTTGAAGGCACATTTGGTCAGACTGTTGCAGCTGGTGGACAGGGCTTGATTCTTTCACAAAATGGTGGGGATTCCTGGACTGAAATTGCCGATGCTCCTGGCGGAATCTTCACGACTAAAGTTATCAGCGCTACCGATATCGTTGTTGTGGGCGATGAAGGTGTATTTCGCTGGCACAATAATACATGGGATGATTTGAATCTTCCGGTTACTTCCGGGGTCGCCGGCGGGTTTATCCTAGATGATCAACATATCTGGTGTTTTACCAATGGAACATCGCCTGTGGTGTATAGTACTTCAAATGGTGGAACCAGTTGGAACATGAACACGCAAATAGACAGGCCTGATGTAATAAAGTTTTATGACATCCAATATGGAATTGCTTTTGACAGCAGGACGGTTTATCAAAGTTTAAATGGCGGTCAGACCTGGGAAGAAGTCAGTAATAATGCAATTCATAATTCTATCAACGATTTCACATTTGGTGATAGTCCAAACGTGCTCATGGCTGCAACCTTTAATGGTGTGCCTACCATCTCTATAGACAGTGGCCTTACCTGGACACAAAAGGATCTTGGCCTCATCAATGAGCGCAATTATTCTATCGAGGCAACTTCTGATTCGGAATTTTGGGTGGGAAATGATCTGAGCAGTGTAACCCTGACCACTGATGCAGGAGATACCTGGATAGAAACATCAGGACCAGATCGTCAGATCATGAATGATATTTTCTTTTTAGATCGCAATTTTGGTTTTGCAGTTGGGACAGACGGTACTTTACTGCGCACGACAAGTGGTGGCTCACAATGGGAAGATATTTCTTTCGGGGAGACAAGACCCTTCTTATCCGTTCATGGGTTGGCTGCGAATGATCTTTGGATGGGCGCTAATCAACGCATCTATCATTCGTCCGATATGGGAGATACCTGGCAAGAAAAAGCGGCACTCTTAGGATTTAATACAATAGATGTTTTAGCTGTCAATGCAAACATCGTACTTGCTTGTTCTCCCTCCGGTATAATCCTTCGCTCAATTGATGCAGGTACATCATGGGATACCGTTTATCAGACTTCAGGACAGATTCGCTCGCTTTCCAAAATTGATAATCAACGGTACATGGCGACCGGCTTTAATGGTGTGATCCTGCGTAGTGCAAACCAGGGTGCAACATGGACTCCATTGGCAGCGCCTGAAGCAGGTCTTCAATATGAGCAAACCCAATTTATTGGAAATGAAGGCTGGATGGTGACGTCAAGTTTCAAAAAAACAATGTGGCATACTACCAATGCAGGAGACACATGGAATCCTATCACCTTACCTATCGAACGCTTCTGGGATGGATTGTACTTTATTTCTCCGGACACAGGTATCGTTGTAGGTCGGTCAAATGCTGAAGGCCGCGTCTATATTACCTTCAATGGCGGTGCTAACTGGCAGGCAGGTTATATCACTGACTTTCCTCTTTTCGGTGTAACCGGTATTCCAAATCCAAATGGAACTGCATGGATATTTGGGTTTGGATCTGACATCGAAGTTCTCCCGTACTGCAGTATGTTGCCGGTGATTTCAAATCTGAGTGGAGAAAATACTCCTTGCGAAAATGATACAGTGACCTACTCGATCACATCTCAAGATGTCGAACAATTCCAATGGTTATTCCCGACAGGTTGGCAAATACAAGGAAATCCAAATAATGATACTGTTCGTGTCAAAGTAGGACGTAACTCCGGAACCATATCAGTGACAGGTTTAAATGATTGCGGCTTCTCAAGCCCAGTCAGCATGAGTGCGGGTCCAATATTATTACCCGTGATAACAAACTTGACTGGTGACAATTCTCCATGCGAATCAGAATTGAAGACATATTTTGCGACAAGTTCAGATATCCAGGATTTTGTCTGGACATTTCCTGGTCCAGATTGGTTGGTGAATGGACAAAGTAATGCTGATGAAGTTTCGGTTTTCGTTGGCGAAACTCCTGGTAATATCATTGTACATGGCTCGAATTCATGTGGTGATGCGCAATTTCAAATACTAGTGATTCCTGATTTAAGACCACGTATGTATGCTGTAAGCGGTGCTCAGAATCCATGCGAAGGCGACACAGTTGAATATGCCGCCAATGGTGAATTTTATGAAGAAGTAACCTGGACCTATCCTGCAGACTGGGTAGTGATCGGCAGCCAGAATGAATCTATAATTGAGTTGATTGCAGGCGCAACTGATGGTGTAGTAAGCGCAGCTGGAGTAAATCCATGTGGAACCTCTGCTATCCAGGAATTCCAGGTATCGCCAATTGATGTTCCGGAAATCGAGATAATCGCAGTGGAGAATTTCTTATCGCTTACAGGAACTGGCCTCACTTATCAATGGTATCATGATGGAATAGAAATTCCAGGGGCTACTGGCCCTGAATACACAGCAACTGTTACAGGAGTTTATACAGCTGGAATTCTTTTCGTCAATGGTTGTTTCACCATCACTTCTCCTGTCAATATTATCATTGCTTCGGTTGGCCATCGCTTAAAAGCACTTCCCATCACTGTTTATCCGACACCTGTCAGTGAGCATTTGTATATCAAGGGGATTGAAAATTCTTTTACGTATACCATCACAGATATGAGTGGAGCATTGGTTGCTTCAAGCACCGCATCTGATAAATCCATAAATGTCTCTGCACTTTCAGAAGGCGTATATATTCTGAGGATTGAGCAGGACGCTGAAGTGTATATGGCGAGGTTTGTGGTAGAAAGAAATTAGGACGCAAATTAAAATTTGCTGACGCACAAGCTTAAGTAAACTTAAGCTTAACAATTGCTTTTTTGAAGCATGGACTGCGTCCATGCTTCATCCTTTCATACAGCTTATAACTAAATTATTTCGAAGAAATAATTTGTTGAAGTCGCTCTGCTTCTTCCGGTGTATTGGCATTCAGTAAAATATCAGGATTTGCTGCACGGATGACAGAACTGTTGTAATCCACTAAAACACCGCGTAGGCTGCTTTTGCCTTTGGTGTGATATTCAAGAAGGATCGGATAGATTTTGGGTTCGAGAATAGTGATCCAGGGTTCGGGCATCAATGTATGGAGGTCAAGGAAACTTGTAGCGATGCTCTTTACATCTCTTTCATTTAGCAATTGTGTGATGCCCTGTTGGTCAAGTAATGGAAAATCACAAGCCACTACAAACCATGCTGCTTCCGGATCGTTTTTGAATGCTGTTAGTATTGCTCCAAATGGTCCGATGTCTTCATACTTATCTTCCATGATAGGTATCTCGGTCTCCGTAATCTGGTCAGGCCTGCAGGAAATGTAGGTTTCGATCGTATGAGGCTTGAGCAGATGATACAGGTATTCCCGTTGAACTAATCCATGATAGTTCATGAGTCCTTTGTCAAATCCCATACGTTTGCTTTCGCCACCAGTGAGCACTAATCCTTTGATGGCTGGGATTGAGTTTGTTTGTTCTGTTTCCATGATCACAACTAAGATAGGGAGAGTTAGCAGATAGCAGTTAGAAGCTAGCAGTTAGCAGTTAGAAGTTGTCGTTATAAAGCAATCGACAGTCTATCTTTTTTTTTGAGGCAATCTTTCCAAGAAGGATAAGTTCGCACGGAGGAAATAAGAGGCGCCACGGAGCACACGAAGGCTATAATTGCATGATACTACCATTATATCGTCCTCCGTTTATTAAAATTCTTGATCCTTTTATCCTTTGCACCTTTGATCCATTGCTCTCGACTCTTTGGCTTTGTCTTATTGTCTATTGCTTATTGCCTATTGCCATCTGCCCTCTGGTTTTTCCTTACCTTTAATCATTATAAACCCGACAACCATTCATCATGAAACGCATCTTCTTATTCCCGGCCATTTTAGCTATTGCATGCTGCATCATTTCTTTTACGCTTCCCTCCCCTTCCCTGATTGGCAAATGGAAAGGTGAGGACAATGGTGAAGTGGGCATCATCACTTTTGAGAAAGAAGGGTATGTGTCATTTACCATCAACGACGAAAAGGTAGGAGGCAAGGATTATGAATCTGAAGGCATTGTCTTTGACATGTTTTATGAAACGGATGAAACGGTCACTCCGCACACCATGGATTTTGTGATCAAGATGGATGATGAAGATGTTGAAGTGGCTCGTATGTTGGGCATTTACCATTTTGTTGATGACAACACATTGATCATTAACATGAAATTTGATGGTTCGACCAGGCCGACGATGATGGATGAGGAAAGTATTGACCAGATCACCTTGACCAGGATGACGGATAAGAAACAGAAGAAAAAGAAGTGAGCCGTGAGCAGGAGTTGCTGGACTTTAGCACAAGGATAAGAGAACGCCGGTCGGATCTATCCAGGTTAATAGATTTTCTATAATTTATTACACAAGTTCATAATTTTCGAGCCTTTTTAGGGATTCTAGGCGGATAGGCTTACCTTTGCGAAAACATAGGGCCTTTTGATAGCGTGTTTACGCCAAAAAATACCCTATAGCCAACGATTAATTAAATAACTTAAAAACAAAATTCAATGAACCGTACTTATCTAAGCGTCGTTGCAATGGCCATGATCGTCCTTGCTTCATGCGTCAGTAAGAAGAAATTTACCGCACTGCAAACTGATTTACAAACTGCCAATGAGCAACTTGGCAAATGTGGAGAAAGCCTCAATGATTATATGAGCCGCCTCACTGCCTGCACAACGGACCTGAACAGAGAAAAAAGTCTTCGTGAAGAGCAAGTTGCTGATCTCCGCGCACAACTGGATGATTGCAAAGTACAACGCGACAAACAGCTCTCCCAGGTTGGTGATCTGACTGTCATGTCACAGGGTGCCAATGAGAACATGAAACTAACATTGTCACAACTTGCTGAAAAGGACAAATACATCCATTTGCTCCAGGCTGCAAAGACCAAAGCTGATAGCATCAACCTTGCCCTTTCTGCTAATCTGAAAACTTCGCTGAAAGATGGTATCGAAGATAAGGATGTCGAAATCAAAGTTGACAAAACCGTCGTGATGATTAATCTTTCTGATAAGATGTTATTCCAATCCGGAAGTTCAAACTTAACTTCTAAAGCTTCAGAAGTGCTCGGTAAGATTGCTACCATACTGGAAGAAAGACCTGACTTCGAAGTCATGGTGGAAGGCTATACGGATAATGTGCCCATCAGCAATGAATGTACAAAAGACAATTGGGATCTCAGTGTAAGACGTTCGACTGCCGTTGTACGCGTTCTTCAAAAAGATTACAAGATTGATCCAAATCGTTTGATTGCTGCAGGTCGCGGTGAATATAATGCACTTGCTTCCAATGACACAAAAGAAGGAAAGGCTACTAACCGCCGTACAAGAATTATCATCATGCCAAAACTTGATCAGTTCTATGATCTTTTGGACCCAACCAAAGCACCAAAAACAGCCCAATAGGCTGATTCAACGATTCAAAAGCATAAAAAAAGCAGCCTGGAGTTCCGGGCTGCTTTTTTTTATTCACTCAGGATGTATCTTTAGAAAGAAAGTGATGTGGCAATTTTGCGGTTCATAGCCTGGAGTGATGAATCATTCGCTTTGGTCATGATGATGACTTGCCAAAGTTTATTTGCTTGCACGATTACGATATCTGTAAAGTCGTGTTCCTCACTTCCCATGATCAGCTTACCATGCTGCTTAACAGCATTCCTCCCGGATACTTTTATGTCTTGTGTGGCAATGACGGAAACTTTTGCTCCAGTCGTTTCCCATTGACCATTCGTACCATCCAATGCACCTTTAGCGTCTGATTCAATATCCGGCGAATATTCAGCATACATTAAAGTGACCACCAGGCCCTCTACTTTATTCTTGAGATAGGATGATTGATATACCTTAACCTTTTCCCGAACTGCCGGAGGCAATTTATTGACCTGGGGAGTTGGCGCTCCAGGCAACTGAATGTTTAGTTGAGGTGAGCCGAGAGTTGCCGTTTGCCAGGAAGCAGAAGATTCTTGTCCGGTGGCGGTAAAGGTTATGAAGCAAAGCAAAAAAAGAAGTAATCTCATCATTTAAAGTGTTTTATCAAAAGCGAAGTGGCCGCTTTTGCCCGCGGTGAATAAACGGATTCAGGGTGCAAATTATTGAAATTACCAGGAAAAGCCGTTAAGAAAGGAGATCGTAACCTGATTACCTTTGCGCCCTATGGATTCATTGACGCAGATCGTATTGGGCGCGGCGGTTGGGGAAATTGCATTAGGCAGGAAGATTGGCAACCGGGCCTTGATCTGGGGAGCAATCGGGGGGACCATTCCTGATCTGGACGTATTGGCCAACCCCTTCATGGATGATATTGATGCATTGGCTTTTCATCGCAGTATCTCCCATTCCATCTTTTTCTCGGTGGTGGCTCCGCTGATCTTTGGCGGGATGGTATTTAAACTTTATGATTCCAAGTTTCATAAAACCAGGATCTACAAAACCCTGGTGACGATTATTAATGTCAGTATTATTGCCGGCATTACTTACGGCCTCAATTATCTTTTCAGACATGATGGATATCCGCGATGGTGGTTTTTACTCGTTACTGTTCTTATTGCCTTGTTCTTGCTGATACGCCTGTATCAACATTATATACGTAAAGATCTTGAAGAACCAAAAGTCACTTACCTGCAATGGTACTGGTTGTTTTTCCTGGCCCTTTTTACGCATTGGGTTTTGGATTGCTTTACGGCCTTCGGAACCCAGATCTTTCAGCCCTTTTCAGATTACCGTGTTGCCTTCAATAACATAGCTGTAGTGGATCCGGTCTATACAGTACCGTTTCTCATTTGTGTGATTATCGTATCCACCTTAAAACGGAACACACGTAAAAGAGCCATCGTCAATTGGCTCGGGATCGGCATCAGTAGTTTGTATATGCTATTGACCCTCTTCAATAAATTTCATGTTGATGCTGTTTTTGATAAAGCATTAGCGAATCGCCAGTTGGAGGTGAGCCGTTGTCGCACCAGCCCGACGATATTCAATAATTTATTGTGGTCCTGTGTAGCAGAAGGAAAGGATCAATATTATGTAGGCCAATATTCCATCTTTGACAGTGATCCAAACCTGCATTGGATTAATGTGATTCCTAAAAATGATTCCTTACACCAGGCATGGTTTTCAAATAAAGATTATCAGACTTTGCTTTGGTTTTCGGATGGGTACCTTGGTGCATTTGAGTACGATACAATGACGGTATTATCTGACCTGCGTTATGGAGGCATTGCAGATACCATCACAGATCATCGTGATCTTGTGTTCAATTTCAAAGTAAAAGAAATTGATGGCCAGCTTCAGTTTACAGAAAACCGAGAGCCACCGGAAGGGGATATTGGGGTAATGTTGAGGAAGTTTATTGAGCGGATGAAGGGCTACTAAGGAGTGAAGAATGAAGAGTGAAGAGTGAAGAGTGAAAAATGAAGAGTGAAAAATGAAAAAAGAAAAGTTTTTCCAGGCTTGAAAGGCAGACATCTATTAGCGATGGGTGTAGCCCTTCGAAAATGAAAAATGAAAAATGAAAAATGAAAAATTTTTCCAAGCCTGAAAGGCTGACATCTATTAGCGATGGGTGTAGCCCTTCGAAAAATGAAGAATGAAAAATGATACCATGTCAAAAGGTTTTCGCGTCAGGAGACGCGAGGATATTGCATTCAAGTCGGGAGACTTGAACGAGCTGAGCGCGAGTAGCTGACAGATTGAAGCCAAGCATTGAGAACATCAAATATGACACAGATTTAATAATGGGCACAGGAGATCGTAAGGCATATTTTGCCCTGGCTATGGTATGTATCGTATGGGGTGTATCATGGGTAGGGACGAAAGAAGCAGTGCGGTTTATGCCGCCATTCCAGATGGTGGGTATCAGGCAGATACTGGCAGGGTTGGCTTATGTGCTGTTTTTTATATTTCGGGGAAGTAAGATGCCGAGGAGAAAGGAATGGTATCCGATCATCTTTCTTTCCATTCTCAATTTTATGATCAGCAATGGGCTTGCCACCTGGGGTGTAAAATTGACGACCGCAGGATTAAGTGCGATCATTGGAGCGATCTTTCCACTTTGGCTTG
>DASXWI010000656.1:0-9278 GCA_036503755.1 Saprospiraceae bacterium
TTGGCTACAATGGCTGCAGCGTTAATCTGGAGTACGGCCGGTGTATTGGTAAAACTATTGAATCAAGATGCATTTACGATACTCTGTTATCGGAGTCTATATGCCGGACTGTTGTTTCTTGCTGTATTTAGAAAAGAAGCAATGCATTTTGATCGAAGGGCATTTCTAATCAGCTTCTTTTATGCTCCACTCCTGATATGTTTTGTTACGGCTACCAAACTTACTACGGCGGCTAATGCCATTTTCCTTCAATATCTCGCTCCGGCAATCGTACTTGTGATAGAACCCCGCCTGCTTGGAATAAAAATGAAACGGTATAACATTATCACGGTTATTATCTGTCTGCTTGGCCTGTCCTTTTTCTTATTTGAACAAAAAGGAACGGAACATCATTGGATTGGTGATGGGCTTGCGGCTATGTCCGGTGTGTTTCTTGCAGGATTAGTTTTATCTCTACGATTCAGCAATCGGCAGGAACAAATGAGTGGGATACTACTTGGAAATGTATGGGTCGTACTGATCACGCTACCTTGGTTTTTAAAATCCGCCTCGCCTACCGGGCAGGAACATTTAATGCTAGCCTTTCTCGGTTTTATTCAAATTGGAGTAGGATACCTGCTATTTACTTATGGGCAGAGACGTATTCCTGCATTAGAGAGTTCATTGATCTCAATGCTTGAGCCAATTCTAAACCCGGTTTGGGTCATCTTATGGTATGGAGAGATGCCTTCAACCTGGTCATTAATAGGTGGAGCTATTATCCTTATGGCATTGGCAGGGAGAATGTTGTATATCAACAGGCTTAAATACCCGTTGACTACATAACCTTATTGCAAGGATTTAAAAATGTGGGAAATTATTTCTTATCCTGCTTTGAAAAAACACTCTTCAACAAGTCCGTTGTACGTTGTGACTGGTCTGTTCTGATCTTTTCTTCTTTGACTTCGATGAGACTAAAAAGACCATCAAGTGCTTTCTGGTTGACGTGATCATCCAATTTTGGATTTGCTTTCTTTACAAAAGGAATATTGTTATAGGCTGTAATTACACTCTTCCAATATTCTCTTGCATTGACTTCATCTAGTGCTGACTGGATGGACGGCATGAAAGCGGTGTACAAAGAATCCCGGGTTTGTGTTTCAAGATACCTGGTGGCTGCATCCTTTTCACCCATGAGAATATTCATAGCATCATTGATGGTGAGGGATGTAATGGCATCAACAAAGATGGGTGTTGCTTTTTTAGCCGCCAATTCTGCAGCCTTATTCATTTTGTCAACAAGTTGTTTCTCCACATCCTGGAAGCCAGGAACCGCTTTAACTTTCGTGATGATTATCTGAGCTTCCTCGGGAACTAGAATTTTATACGGACTTTCCAGGTAGCCTTTATCAGCTGATAATTTATCTACTGCTTCTTTTACACCAAATTCGAGGGCTTGTCGTAGACCTGAACTAATTTCTCCATCTGCTGATGGTGCAACTTTCTTTACTGTCTTATTAATAAGATCATTCAACTGGGCGGATCCACTCATTGGTATCAACCCAATACTAATGACAAGGCCTGCAAAGGCTATCGAAGAAAAAAGAGATTTCATCATGGAGGTTATAACGCTAGAAAAGTGGTTTATGCTTAGGGAATGGGGTGAATTAACGTGATCTTAACCAAAAGAGTAAGCAGTGAGCAGTGAATAGTGAACAATGAGCGGTGAGCGGTGAGCGGTGAGCGGTGAGCAGATAAGTTTCCTTCGCCTTCGCCTCAGCCTTCGTCTTTTTAAAAATCTATCAAATGAATTTCAAAAACCAAAATTGAATTTGCTGGAATCCCAGCTTTCGCACGGTCTCCATATCCGAGGTGTGAAGGAATGATCAACAAGCCCTTACCTCCTTTACCAAAGAGAGGAATTCCCTCTTGCCATCCGGCAATGACTTGGTTGAGTCCAAAAGTTACATCGAAACCCTGATCAAATACTGGCCCATTGATGAAAAATCCCTGGTAGTTAACTGTGACAACGTCATTAATAGTCGGATGCTCTGAAGATCCAGGTTCATCAATCACATAATACAATCCCGAGGAAGTGGAATCAGCATCCAATTGATGTTCGAGAATAAAAGCCTCGATAAGTTCCTGGTCAATCTCTCGCTGATCCTCCTTTTTGCAAGATCCTAGCGAGAGCAATATAATACCTGTAAGGAGAAAAAATGTTAGCGTCCTGATCATCATAAAGCATATACGAATGAGCCCGCAAAGATGCATCTAAAAATATATTAAAACCCAATTCTACCCGATGTACACAAATAGAATAATCCTTAAGACCTTCAGAACCCTCTGAAAATCAATTACTTTCGTAAATATGTTCAAACTTGTCGGTCATAGGACAAACCTATATTTTATAACGCAGAATAATGTTCAAATAGACAGATAATGGCTTTCCGGGATAATAATACCTGGGTTGAGTACCGGGTGCATTGATCTGAAACATGGGCGAGTAGTGTGTATCAAAGAGATTGTGAACACCTGTAGAAATAGTACCATTCCATCTTTTACCTGTGAGGACATCATATGATAACCCGGCATTTAGCAACTGGTATCCACCACCAGTAACTGTATTAGCATCATTGAGATAAACATCATCTATCCAATGGTGTTCGAGGTAAATATCCCATTTACGCCATGGAGAAATATTCATACGGGTAAATAGTCTATGCAAAGGATTTCCTGGCAGTTGATTTCCACTAAAATCTGACCCTCCCTCCATGAACTCACTAAAGCTATAATCACCATATGTATACGCTCCTTGTATAGAAATCCATTCCTTATGGTTTGCCCATTTGTATTCAAGTTCAATGCCCTGGTGAAGGGAACTTCCCCCATTGAGTTTTTCAAAAACATCATCCATGATGCGACGGGTGAGCACAGTGTTCTTGATGTTCATTGAAAAAAAAGTGAGCTTAGCATACGAACCTTTATTTGCATTATACTTCAAACTGATTTCTTCGCTCCATCCGGTTTCGGGGACAATTTCTGTATTGAGTACTCCATCAGAATCAAGTATATCATCCAGGGATAATGAAGAATACCCCCTGCTAACTGATGCAGCTAATGCAAGTGTTTTGCTAAAGCTAAAGCTTGCTCCAACGGATGGAAAAAAATCAACCGGGGTGTCTGCTTCAATTTCTTCATTGGACAATTGACTTATCGCCATATTCAGGCCCCCAAACAAATACCAATCAGAACCAAGTGCCCATTCTGTTTGCAGAAAAGCATTCAGATAAGATCTCGTCTCCATATCATCTGTTAATTGCGGACCGGTATTTCCTCCTTCAAGTGTTTCATAGGTGCTGAAAGCGTATTGCTCATTAAAATACTCTATACCTGCTGTGACGTGTCCTGCTTCCTTGATTTTAAATGTAACCCGATGTCGCATTCCTGCAGACGTATTATGTTCTTGCAGTACATTAAAGGGACGCACTTCATCTGAATCGAAAAAAGTACCAAAGAAAGATCCTTTATACACCAAACCCTTTTCTGGTGCGTATATTAGATTGATACCAGTGATCCATTTCGAATAATCTTCATTTCCCATCACTGCATCCCAGGTCGGCGCAGCTGCTGATGGATTATTCTCATAATCTTCAAGGTTGAGCGAACTGGGAATAAACGCTTTCAACGCTATAGCATGGACTATTCCTTTTATCGAAAGGCCTTTACTTCCTTTCCAATGTTGTATCCATGTGAATGAATTCTTTTGATATTGATTGTTATCCCGATACCCTTCATCATTCAGAAACTGATAATGCAAGGCAGTACCCCATGCATCGTTTTTGCCATAACGAACGGAAAGATGTTGGTCAACCTGTAAACGTTCATATGACCCTACCTGGATTTTTGTTTCACCATAGTTTGTCTCCGGAACCTGGCTTTTGAGATTAATCATACCACCAAGACCTGAACCCCAAAGAGCTGAAGCGGGACCACGCCAGATATCGATTCCTGAAAGAATGTTAGGGTGAATATCCTCAATGCTTGATTCCCCTACTCCATTTGTAAGCGGGATTTCATCAAGGTAAATTTTTATACCGGTCGTGGCAAAAGGTTCACGGTATCCCACTCCCCTTATGCTAATGCGATTTGTATTGAGTGCACCTGATTGCATCCATAAACCAGGAGTGGCATTCAGCAAGGGTGTAATGAAAGGCTCTGGACATTGGTGAATTCTCGTTTGATCAATTGTTGAAATGGTATAAGGAATACTTGCAATCGGAGCATGCACGGTAACAGGTGAGGCTATTACTGCCAATTGCATGGAATCAGATGCTATACTATCAGTCCAAACAATTTCCTGACCATTCAAATCACACCAACACATTGCTGTGATGAATAAATAGATCAGTTTGGTCCGTTTGTATCTTACCCTCATCCTTTTGAAAACCTTGCAGGATCAAGATTGTTGTTCCAGTTCTTTGGATTGTTTTGCAAGACTTCAACAACCATCCTTCCTGTGGCTGGTGCGAGGCTTAACCCCATCATGGCGTGACCTGTAGCCAGGATAATATTAGAATCTTTCTTGAATCGTCCGACATAAGGCATCCCATCCGGCGTGCAAGGCCGATAGCCATACCATACTTGTCCTGGGTTAGTCATATCCATTTCAGGATAGTATTCCGGTACGGACTTGAGGATGCCATTCACTTTATGTTCTTTTATCAAATCATCCATACCGCTGATTTCCAATGTTCCGGAAATACGTAAATCATTTCCCATCGGTGTAATAGCCACCCTTGCTTCGTGAAGGATTGAAGGTATAACAGGCATCAAAGGTGGAGACTTCAATGTCATGGAATACCCTTTCCCGTCTTGCATGGGCAAATAGTATCCTGACTTTTGCATTAATTTCCCTGACCAACTTCCAGAAGCCACTATGACATTTTTACAGGAAATTATTTCACCATCTTTTAATAACACAGTGCAGTTTCTTTCACGATCATCTTGAATTCCAGTGACTGTTTTACTTGTGTAAAATTCCACACCTGATTGATTGAGATGACTGATCATCTGCTGCATAAACAATTGAGGAATCAAATGTGCATCGCCAGGATAATACATAGCACCCTTGACGGACATTTGAAGTCCTGGCTCAACTTCCTTAAGTCGTTCAACTGATAGTTGTATTGCCTCGATGCCTAGTTGATGAGCCGCCTCAGCCGTTTCGATTTCATCCTTTTCAGCAGCTTCAGTTTTGTAAAGCATTAATATTCCCTTTTGCTCAAAACCAAAATTAAATCCAGGAGATTGATTTAACATTCGGTATAACTCCCGACTCTCTTCATGCAGATCTTTAAGCAACGAAGCTGATTCGGAAACATGTTTTTTTGTAGTAGATCTATAAAAAAGGTAAAGCCACTGTGCAAGCTCCAGGTTGAGTCTTGGACGAATATAGAATGGACTATCTTTCCTAAACATCCATCTTATCCCTTTCGATATTATTCCTGGAGATGCGAGAGGCGTAAAATGACTTGGAACAATCATTCCTGCGTTGCCAAATGAACATCCATCTATCAATTCATTTCTATCAATCACTGTGACTTGCTTGCCCTCTCGCACCAGATGCCATGCACACCACAGTCCAACTACTCCACCTCCGATGATAACTACATCCTTCATAAGACCTGGAAACCGTGTGCATACGGATCATCCTCATCATCAATGATGATGGTATTGTACCCGGTAATCCTGGCCCATCCTTCTATAGAAGGAACGATTGCATCAAATGCGCCAACTTTGGTTTCTGACAAAACCATTCCGTTAAACTTACTTCCGATGATACTTTCATGAATGAAAGGTTCTCCTGTTTTCAATCTACCTTGAGCATGCCATTGTGCCATTCTTGCAGAGGTGCCAGTTCCGCAAGGTGAGCGGTCAATCGCCTTTTCACCATAAATAACAGCTCCTCGGGCAGTAGATGACGGATCAATCGTTTTTCCTGTCCAGAGTATATGCGAGCATCCATTGATGGATTCGTTATCGGGATGAACAAAAGTGTATCGTTTGTTTATGTCATCCCGTAAAGCCCTGCCCCAGGAAATCAACTGATCTGCTGTAAAATGTTCAAGTCCGGGAAAAGACTGCTGCGGATCAACAATGGCATAGAAATTACCACCATAAGCTACATCCAATGTTAACTCTCCCAATTCAGGGCAAGTGACTTTCAATCCGGAAGCTGCCAGGTAAGAAGGGACATTCGTGATCCGTACGGATTTCACTTTATTTTGCTCTTGCGTATAGAATACTTCGATCAATCCTGCTGGTACTTCCAACCACAAATGACCAGTTGTTTTAGGTACGATCAGTTTCTCTTCGATCGCCATAGTCACTGTTCCAATCGTACCATGTCCGCACATCGGAAGACAACCACTGGTTTCTATAAAAAGTACAGCCGCATCATGTGCAGGATCATGTGGAGGGTACAACATACTTCCACTCATCATATCATGACCACGAGGTTCAAACATCAATCCTTTCCTAATCCAGTCAAATTCGCGGATAAAGTGAAGCCGCTTATCATTCATGGTAGCCCCTTTGAGATCGGGCTTTGCGTTTTTTACAACACGGACAGGGTTTCCGCAGGTGTGACCATCGATGCATTCGAAGACAACTCTCATGGGGAGTAAATGTAATGAATAAGGAATAACGAATAGCACCTTGAATAAGGAATAGCGAATAGCGAACTATGAAGTCCTAAGTCGAAGTAAAGAAGTGGAAGGCGAAGTGTGGCAACTTATTTTAACTTCTACTTCAACTTCTTTACTTAAACTTGTACTTCTGATTTCGATATTCGTTATTGGCTATTCGAAAGTGGTTTTCCAAGCATCCAAATTGAATAAGGAATAGCGAATAGCGAAGTACGAAGTAGAAGTAGAAAGAGGAAATTTGAAGTGGAAGACAGGATTTATAAGTCCTCCGCTTTTGCTGCCGCAGGAAGTAATTTGAATTGCCACTACCTTCAAGTAGTGGACCATTCTACAACCTGAAACCTAGAGAAACCACAATACTTCTTCCATCAGAGCTCCAAACACCTGGACCTGGATAGAACAATGGACGTTTGGTGAAATATTGGTGATCAAGAAGATTGTTGACACCTGCTTTCAGGACAAAGTAATCTGCAAACCTGAAGGAAAAATTGAGGTCAAGGATACTATAAGATGGTACTAATCCTCTTGCTCCATTAGCTGTCGGCTCTATTACATTGGTAGGATCAGAAAAACTTTCTGCCACATAACTGTATTGGAGAGTACCTCTGAGATTTTTATACCCTACATTTAATCCATTACGGCTGATCCAACGGGGGACACTTTCCACTTCATTTCCACTGATATCCGTATTTACACCATTGATGGCTATCACTGCATCCGTATAGGTTGCTTTCATCAACGAGGTAGACGTAAACATAGACACATAAAAATTCTTTTCCTGAACAGCTATTCCTTCTGCGAATAATTCTACACCATTCGTTTCGCTATCCCCAATGTTGGTTTTGAAGATGTATTCACTTCCATTTTCAGATTGAATGATGTTGCCAAGTTTGTTTTTATAGACCAGGCGGAAAAGGGTGAGTTCGTATTTCAGCCAGGATGATGACCTACTGGAAATACCTGCTTCTGCATTATACCCGAATGCATCTTCGAGATCCTTATCTGCTCTTTCTAAAGAAGAAGCAGGAACAATATCTTTAAACAAGACTGGACGATATGCCTGTGAAATTCCTCCATACACGTATGTTCCTTCCTTCAGCACATACTTTGAATTAATACCGAATGCAGGAATGTTGTGAACAATATGATTTGGAACTTCACCTGGCTCCAGGTAAGCAATATATCCCTCCATGTCTGTTCCCCCTTTTTCATATCTGAATCCGGGAGAAATACTCCATTTTGGGGTGACATAAATCATATTTTCAAGACTGACGGCAAGGCTTGTGCTGCGATAATACATATCTCTACCCCAATCACCAGTGATCGTCAGGTCATAATCTGTACCTGTTGTTCCTTTCCCTTGCTGGCGACGGTGCATATCATTATTGAAATAACGAAGACCTGCTGAAAGGACATTACGCATTCGTCCGATTTCATAGTGATGCAACAACCGTAGTTCAGATGTTCTTGAATTAAAATTGTCAATATTTACTGCGCGAGGTTTGTATTCCAATGTCACGGCATCAATTGTATCCGGTTTGTCGGCAAAACCTTCAAACTCTACGCTATTACGCGCACCAAACAAACCAGAAACAATCCATTGCAAAGAAGTACGTTCACTGACCTGCCAGTTGAGTGTCATCGAAGGAACATATATATCTGGTTCGAAATAATTCCGGGTCCTTGTGGATTGAGTTGGATCTGCATAAAACATACTATCGGTCAATGGCCCAGGAATCCGGTAGAGATATTGACTTCTTCCAAATTCGACTTGCAGATTGAGTTTTGAATTGAAATCCCATTTCAGGTTTACGAATTGTGCCTGTGCATCAGATTCTGCATTTTTCCTATATCCATCAGAAATCCGACGTTGATAATAGGTATAGTAGGAGAACTTTCCAATTTTCCCTCCCAGTGCATTATATGAACTAAACAATCCGTAAGAACCAACCGTGTTTATGCTTTCAAAAGAAACAGGTTTTGTCGTGTCGGCACTCTTCGTGACATAGTTGATCATGCCCCCAAATTCTGCTCCATACTGTAATGCAGCTGTTCCCTGTACTAATTCAATACTTTTTACAGCCTCCATTGGCAAACTGTAATGACTTGCAGGATAACCATAAATATCAGAGTTGATCATCACTCCATTCTGCCGAATGTTGTATTCCCAACTGCGATGCGGATCTAAACCACGTGTTGAAAAATTAACCTGGTTGCCTGAACCATCCATGTCGTAAATGAATGCACCGGGGATCTTAGCAAAAATCTGTCTACCGGTTTTTTCGGCAAGGTTTGCCGGGATGTCCTGAACAGCCAGCACCTGGCTCTTGCGGCCACCAATTATGTAGGTACCATGCACATCTGCCAGTTTAGTAGTTACCTCATTAAACCGGTAGCCCTTGACTACCACATCCTTTAGTTCTTTTGTGATGATAGAATCCTCTTGTGACAAAAGAGGACTAGTGGCCAGGATGGCCAGTGCCCAAGGTAATAGAAATCGACCCATACTTTTGAATTGCAAGGCAAAGATAAAAATGTTTAATAGGGGGAATAATAACTTAGTGTTAAACCCTGACGCACAATGTTTTG
>DASXWI010000657.1:0-2645 GCA_036503755.1 Saprospiraceae bacterium
CCGGTTCCGGACTGAAATGTTTCTCCATAATGATATCGAGTATCTTATGGCAAAAGAACTTTTCTCCTTTGGCGGTTGACTGGATGGCCATCAGCACTTCTTCCCTGCTGCATTCCTTTGTTACATAGCCTTTTACACCCAGCTGAAGGATATCGAGAATGTTACTCTTATTATCATCCGAAGAGAGTATCAGTACATGTGTTTCCGGAGATATTTCCTTCACGGCCTGGAGATGACCTTTATTTATAAAATTCGGGAGATTATAATCTGCAATAAGGAGATCAGGCCTGTGCTTTTGCAGCATTTCTTCCAACAAATCAGGCTTGTCTACCTGGCCGACTATGTCAGCATCTTCACGGGTGGACAGAAAATGATGCAGCCCGGCAGCGATCAGGGGTTGATTATCAGCTAATAAGATTCTTACAGACCGCGACATTCAATTTCTGCTTAAAAGCCGGCTTTAAAGGGCTTCCGCATCCATTAAAGCTACTTAATTTAGACTAATTCTACACAAAGGTAAGTCGCAAACGGTTATCCGCCAAGGCAAAAGCCTTTAAAACCCAAAATTTGGCACTTTACTGTAAAGGTACGGGACCCGGGATTCCTTAGCCAGGAGTCTGGGATTTGTATCGAGCGAAGATGATCCTTGGATCCTGGTGCACTGGTCTCAGTAACAACTCTTCATTTATGAGCAGGTTCTTTAGAAAACTTCCAGGGCAAGCGACAGGTAATTATTAGAATCGCGAAAACAAGATAGGTAACGTTACAGTAGGACGCAGCACCCATACACGGTAAAAGATGTTACACCTGCAGCTAAAGCACACTGACGTTGAGCCTTTATCTGGATTAATTCCAATAAAAAAATTCATTTAAATACGTGATGGCTTAAAGGGAACAACAGGCAACACCCACATCGTTTAAGTATATTTATGAAGTGTTACCAACCATTCTCTTCTTTAATTTGAAGCTTTATTAAATACCTATATGAAAAAACAGAGTTACACTCCCACCCGCTCCATTACGCCAGAGATTGAGGCATTGTTGAACAAACAAATCGTGATGGAGGGAAAATCTTCAGCTGCTTATCTTTCTATGGCATCCTGGTGTGATACACAGGGATTTGAAATATCTGCCGAGTTTCTGTACAAGCATTCCGAAGAAGAACGGATGCATATGCTGAAACTTTTCCGTTATGTCAATGCTGCTGGTGGCCATGCGCTTCAGCCGGAGATTTCCGGGATCAAACACACCTTTAAAACCTTGCGTGAAGTTTTTGAATCCGTGCTTGAGCATGAGATCGAAGTAACCAAGTCAATCAATAACATTGTTGATCAGTGCCTTCAGATAAAAGACTTTGCCACATTCAACTTCCTGCAATGGTATGTGAACGAACAACGGGAAGAAGAAACCCTTGCTCGCAGAGCCGTTGAAATCTTTGACATCATTGGTGAAGAAGGTGTTGGTCTGTGGATGATCGACCAGGAGGTTGGTAAGCTGGAGGGTTATGCTGCGCGTGTTTCCGGGAAGATAAGTTCGTAAGTGCGTGAAGACGTTATCCGTTAATTGTTAATCGTTATTCGTACCTATGCCCACGGATAACGATTAACGGATAACCTTTAATTTCACCTATCCAGCCAATCTTTAAATTCCTGCACCCGTTCACGTGCAACAATAATATCAGTATCCGTTGAGTTTTTGATAACCAGCCTGAGTCTGTTGTTGGTATAGGTTATAATATCCTGAATGGCGTTTGATGCAATATGGTATTTCCGGTTGATCCGGAAGAATCGTGATGGGTCCGTCATTTCTTCCAGTTGTTCCATCGTAAAATCAAGGATAAAATTTCTTCCATCGGAAGTCACACAAAAAGTTGTCTTATCCTGGCTGTAGAAATAAAGGATAGTATCAACTTCCACCGTTCGGATGTGCTCTCCTACTTTGATCATGAAGCGTGTTTTATATCGCTTGGTCAGCATCTGTACCGCCTGACCAATGTTATCCAGCAACAGTTTTGTTTCCGGTTCTTTCTGAATCAAGGTCTTGAATTTGGTGAGCGCTGCATTCAGCTCGTCTTTATCTACAGGCTTCAGAATGTAATCAATGCTGTTTACCTTAAAAGCCTTTAGTGCATAGGCGTCATAAGCGGTAGTAAAAATCACAGGCGACTTTACCGTGCACTTCTCAAATATTTCAAAGCTAAGTCCATCAGCAAGTTGAATATCCATAAAAATGAGGTCCGGTTTATTTTTGCTGAGCCATTCGACTGATCGCTTAATGGAATCCAGTTTATTCATTACCGATGCCGCAGGTTCCAGGCTTTTCACGAGGGTCTCGAGGCGTTGTGCGGCCTGTGGTTCGTCTTCAATGATCAGTACATTCATGACAACGGTATGATCGGAAGTTTAACAATGAATTTTTCGTTCTGCGTGATTTCTACCGGAACATCCGTTATATATTTATACCGTTGCTGGATATTTTCCAAACCTACACCCGGGGACTCTCCCGCCATAAGCGATTTCTTCTGCAGGTTATTTTCCACTACGATAAAATTAGTCTGTACATATACCGAAATGGTAAGCGGATCGTCTTCAACAATGATATTGTGCTTTATGGCATTTTCAATCAGCATTTGTAACACGAGGGGG
>DASXWI010000658.1:0-5931 GCA_036503755.1 Saprospiraceae bacterium
TTATCCTGAAATGCCTGTATCCCAATACTAAGCCGGTTGATCCCTACATCTTTCCAAGCCAATACATTCTCTGGTGTGATGTCATCAGGATTAGCCTCAAGTGTTTTTTCAATTTCATCAGACATTATGAAGTGTTGCCTGATCGTGGCCAATATCAAACCAATATCTGAAACAGGTAGGGCAGAAGGGGTCCCCCCTCCAAAATAAATAGTCTTAATCTCCTGATGATTGAGATACGCTGATTGCATCCCCGCTTCTTCAATTATGGCACGGATCATTCCGTCCTTCATCTTGAAAGAAGTGGAAAAATGAAAATTGCAGTAGTGACACGCCTTCCGACAAAAAGGAATATGAATGTAAATCCCAGCCATTGCTGCAAACATAGTGAATCAGATGTCAGACGTATGGCCTTACGGTTGCTCCCTTGCTCCGTTTCTCCCTTGCACCCTTTCAGGGGATAAACCCCCTTTTTAAAAGAGCTCCCATTCAGGGCTCATAGCAATTGGCATTTCATCCGAAGGAAGAGCGCCGCTGGATGGAGTTTTCTCCGCCAGCCTCTGTGTCCGGCCGCCCTTCCGCCCGGCCGCCCTTCCGCCCTTCTGCCTTTCCGCCCTTACTCCCTTCCTTCAAATTTTCGGGTTAAAAACCCGAAAAAACAATATAGCTTAGCCCTCTCCATTTAACAAATTGACCAATTCAAACTCTAACCCGATACTCACTTCTATGCGAATTGTATGTTCACCAAGGCTTTCAGCCCTACTTTTCCTGCTGGTTTGTGCCAACTTTACCCTTAGTGCACAACGCTTTCAATCAACCATTTCTGCCTATTTAGGTAAAGAAAAAACACAATGGCACTTATCGGATACTGATATAAGCAATTATACTGTAACGGATCAGTATGACAATAAGGAAACAGGGATTACCTACACATACCTAAATCAGCAGGTAGCCGGAATCCGCGTTTTTAATGCCGTAAGTACAATGGCCATTGATAAAGGAAATGTCGTCCATTATGCGAATGGCTTTTTTCCGGAAGCAGCAAAAAAGGCAAATGCAGTAACACCTAAGTTGAGCGCAGAACAAGCCATTGAAGCTGCGGCAAACCATTTAGGACTTGTTGTTGCTGAAACACCTAAGCTGGTTTCTAAAGAACAGAATCGCTTTAGGTATACTTATACCCGCGTAGGACTTTCCCGTGAAGATCTCAAAGCAGAACTGGTGCTTGTTCCAGAATCTGAAACAATGCGACTTGCCTGGAATGTCAATATAGCTCCTCCCGGAAAATCCGATTGGTGGAATATCCGCATTGATGCCCTTACAGGGGAATTTATTGAGAAGAATAACTGGACCCTATTCTGTGATTTCGGTAAGGGTCATCAGCATAGTGATGCGTGTGAAAACAATGTGCGTTCTGCATCGCAAGATGTCGGCATGATAGATGCCACCAGTGTATCTGGAAATTATAATGTGTATGTCCTTCCTGCGGAGGCGCCTTCTACGAGTACCAGAAGTATCATCAGTTCACCCCATTTACCCGAATCCTCTCCATTTGGTTGGCATGATACGGATGGTGTTGATGGTCCTGAGTATACAATTACAAGAGGAAACAATGTCTATGCTTATGATGACATTCAGAGTTTTGATGAACCTGGATATTCACCTGATGGTGGCCCATCGTTAAATTTTGATTTTCCTCTTAATCTTGCTGAGAAACCAAACACCAACCTCGATGCCTCACTGACCAATTTGTTCTACATGAACAATATGCTGCATGATATTCTCTATGCGCATGGGTTTGATGAAGCCGCAGGTAATTTCCAACAAACAAATTATACAGGTGCCGGGCTTGGAAATGATTTCGTAAGAGCTGAAGGCCAGGATGGCGGAGGAACTAACAATGCCAATTTTGCAACTCCATCAGATGGAGAAAGTGGAAGAATGCAGATGTATTTATGGGTTGCAGAAATTGTGGCATCAATGGAAGTGCTTTCACCAGCAACCATTGAAGGAAGCTATTACGCTGTAGAAGCTACTTTCGGTCCTGGTCTTGAAATACCGGTGACAGGCTTTGCTACACTCGCGATAGATACGGTGGATAATCCTACCGATGGTTGCGATTCATTTACGAATGAGGCAGATCTCGCAGGGAAGATTGCAGTAGTAGACAGAGGCAATTGTTCTTTTATCGCAAAAGCCAATGCGGTCGAAGCAGCCGGAGCTATTGCGGTCATTGTGATCAATAATTCACCGGCTGATCCAATAGCTATGGGTGGTGCTGGCTCTACCAACATTCCTGGTATCATGATCACACAAGCAGATGGGGAAATCCTGAGAGCAAGCCTTTTGGCTGGTGATACAGTAGAGATTTTACTTGCACTTGGAGCAGGTACTGCAGGTCAGGATCGTGATGGCTCACTAGACAATGGCATTATCGCACATGAATTGGGCCACGGGTTGTCCAATAGGCTGACCGGAGGTCCTGAAAATTCAGATTGTTTGTGGAACGCAGAGCAGGGGGGTGAAGGTTGGAGTGATTGGTTGGCCCTGATGGTAACAATGGAAGAAGGAGACACGGGCGAATTACCTAGAGGTATTGCCACGTATTCATCAGATGATACCATTGGATTACGACGTTTCCCTTACTCTACCAATATGGATGTCAATCCATTAACTTACGGTGATGTGGCTACAAGTTTTGGTTCACATGCGATTGGCGAAGTTTGGGCTACATCCATTTGGGAATTGACATGGAAACTAGTTGAACTTGAAGGATTTGATCCTGACTGGTATCACGGAACAGGAGGGAACAATACTGCCATGCGTCTTGTCATTGAGGGAATGCGCCTTCAGAAATGCAGTCCTGGATTCATTGATGCACGTGATGGGATTTTGAAAGCAGATGAACTCCTTTACCAGAATGCACACCGTTGTTTGATATGGGAAGCTTTTGCAAAACGTGGATTAGGAGCCGATGCAGATCAAGGTAGTTCTGAAAGTTCTTCAGATCAGACTGAAGATTTTTCTATGCCCAATATCTGTCTCACTGCAGTGGTTGCTCCCACCGCTTTATTCAGCGTCAGTAGTGCTGTCGATTGTTTTGGCAGGTTTACTTTTACTGACGAATCTACTGACATACCACAATATTACTTATGGGACTTTGGGGATGGCAATTCAAGTACAGAGGAAGATCCATTCCATCAATATCTTGAATTGGGAGATTATACAGTGACACTAATCGTGACCAATAACATCGGTGCAGATACATTCCAGATGCTGGTAAGTTATAGTGATCTTGAATCACCGGAAGTTTCTGGTACTACATTAGTTTGTGAGGGAAGCTATACTACCTTGACTGCGAGTGTTCCTGCAGGTCAAGTGGCCATCTGGAGTGAACAAGGAAATGAAGTATTTACCGGAACTACCTTCCAAACACCAGCCTTGACAACCCCAACAACTTATTCGGTTGTCCAATCAGATGATACTCCACAACAAAGTGTTGGTCCTTCAGGAAATAGTATTGGTGAAGGAGGTATTCATAATACCGGGTTTGAAGGAAGGGTTTTATTTGAAACTTATGTGCCTTTAACGGTCCAATCTGTTTTGGTTTACGCTCAAGGACAAAGTGAGCGAATTTTTAAATTGTATGATGAAAACAATGAGGTCATATGGCAAGACACTTTTTTGTTGGAGTCAGGTGATCAACGTGTCACGGTAGACATAGATATTCCTGTTCCAGGAAATTATAGTCTTGCAAACCAGGCTGAAAACCTGTACCGCAATACCAATGGGGCTAATTACCCTTATTTGATCGATAATTTATTATCCATCAATAGTTCCAATGCCACAAATGATGAACTGAATTATTACTACTATTTCTATGATTGGGTGGTTCAGGAAGTAGGTTGTCGGAGCTCTCCGGTGGAAGTAACCGTGAATGTTGAACCTGGCCCATTGGCTGGATTTTTAGCAGTACCTAATTTCCTGACGGTCGATTTTACAGATATATCAACAGCAGGAGCAGCTTACTGGGCTTGGGACTTCGGTGATGGCTCACCAATTGTGTACGATCAGGATACAGAGCACACGTATACAGAGGAAGGTGTTTATACAGTAGTCCTTACGGTGTCGAACGGAAGTTGCTTTAGCACAACTACACAGACCATTGAAGTTGATCTTACAACATCTTCCAATCAACCTGAAGCTGCTGCTGGATTAAAGATTTATCCAAACCCTGCAGTGGATGAAGTGACTTTGGCATTTGACAAGACAATATCTGGTAAACTTCAATTAAATGTTACTAATGCTACCGGAAGTATTGTTCTTTCACGTTCATTGGACGGTAATTCAACAAAAGTTGACATCAATACATCCTCGCTTGCTGCAGGAACATATCAATTCCAGGTCATCGGAGAGGAAGGTGTCTCTGTCAGAAGAATAGTCATACTAAAATGAAAAGTGAAGAATGAAAAGTAAAAAACGGCCGCTAGCTTCTAGGTTAGCGGCCGTTTTTATTTTCCACATTCCGGCTTGAAACAAAATCTCCAGCTTTAAGATTCATCATCTTCATCAAGATCATAGGTCTGATTGTCCTCTTCCAGATCTTCATGATTATCACCTCCGATGCTGTAATAGTTGTTCTCCTCATCCTCGTTACCTATGTCCTCCTGGTCATCATCGAGCTCAGATCCCGGGACATCAAGGTCATTTGGGATATCACCCTCAATCTCCAGTTCTTCTTCAGGATCAATCTCCCATTTATCGCTTGCTGGTTTAACTTTGGACAAGTCATCAGGATCTAAATCCTTTTCTTCTTTTGCACGATTGTAGATATCATCCTTTTCTGGATAGACTGGATATCCTTTGGCAGAATCTTTTGATGGGCTGATTTTTGCTTCATCAGATGGCTTTGGCTTTTTCATAAATTTTTAGTTTGTACTATTATAACCTGATTAGGTATCAATTGTTGTATAGAATTTTCTTCCCATCAGGTTGTTGAGCATAACAGCACTATCTTTTTGGCCAATCCCAGATTTTTGGGTGAACCGATTGTGCTGTATTTATTCAAGGCCAACCTCATCAATATTCCATACCACGTTATTTTCAAATTTGACTATGGTCAACTTTGAAATGGTCCCAGAAATCAGGAAATCGGTATTGTTCCATCCGTTAACCATTTGCTTGCATAAATTCTTATCCAATGTGCTTGCTATACGGATGTGAGGGACAAATGCTATGTCAAGCCGTAAATTATCTTTAAGATTTCCACTATATAACTTGTCGTGGAGTTTTACCATGCTGCTGTATCCTTCATCAGGGACTAAAAAAGTGTAAAAATGTTCGCTAAAGGAATCTTTATGGACGGTAGCACAACGTATCGCAAAGTCAATTTTCTTAAAGGCCTTCGATTTGGCTTTTATTTCATTGACAAAGTCTGCTTTATAAATATCATTCACTGGAAAAACAAAAGTGAAATGTGGTTCTATAATGGTGAATAAGTCATCATTTTGTTGTCGGTAACTTTGGAGTTGAGTAAAATGATGGGACGATAAGTCCGGATAGGCGATCACTAAATAGGCCATACGAGATTCGTTTAATACCTCAATTCGTGGAGGGTTCCACTATTTTCCAATACGAATTCTTTCGGGTAACTTTTCCATCTTGAAACTCCCAAAGGTCACAACCCCTTACATTTACTTTCACGCCTGCTGTTGTTGTTCCGGTAAGTGTCCATTCTGATACACCCTTATTTCCATCATCAGAAATCCAGTGACTATCCTCACCATAATGGACATCAGGTATACCTCTGAATCGACCAGCAAGGGCCTCACGCACCTCCGCTTTCCCAATGAATCGTTTCCCCCAGGGTTCAGGCCCTCTGGGAAAATCAAAAGAACAATCTTCTGAGAAGTATTCCATGATCGCATCAAGATC
>DASXWI010000659.1:0-3526 GCA_036503755.1 Saprospiraceae bacterium
AAACGAGCCTATTGGTGTTCTTTGGACAATAGATGCTTTGAATACCTCTCCATCAGAGCAAGACTTTGAAGTTGTGCATGTAACAAATACAAATAACAACTGGAAAAGTCTCGAAGTAAGTGCACATTTTAATGCGGGCAAAGCTTATGAGTATTTTCTTCAAACCTATACACGTAATTCTATAAATGGATCTGGAGGTAATGTTGTTTCCATTATCAACGTAGCTGATGATAATGGAGCCGGGCTCGATAATGCATTTTGGAATGGCTCAGCCATGTTTTATGGTAACGGGAATACGGCGTTTAAGGAACTGGCGAGGGGCCTGGACGTAGCTGGTCATGAGATGTCCCATGGGGTTATCCAGAATACAGCCAACCTGGAGTATGTTGGACAATCCGGAGCACTGAACGAATCTTACGCCGATGTTTTCGGTGCCCTGATCGACCGCGATGATTGGAAAATGGGAGAAGATGTGGTCAAGCCTGGTGTATTTACTACTGGTGCTCTTAGAGATCTGTCAAATCCTAACAATGGGGGCAGTAGTCTGAACGATCGCGGATGGCAACCAAAACATATGAATGAATACGTCAATCTCCCCAATACCCCTCAAGGGGATAATGGCGGCGTTCATGTAAATAGTGGTATTCCGAATCGTGCTTTTTTCCTGCTGGCTACCAATATTGGTCGTGAAAAGGCAGAACAGATTTATTATAAAGCATTGAAAGATTATCTGGTCAAATCTTCGCAATTCGTTGACATGAGATTGGCAGCTGAAAAAGCAGCTAAGGACCTGCATGGAACATCAAGTGCTGAACTTGATGCTGTACGTAATGCTTTTAATACTGTGGGTATCGGTGGAGGTACAGGTGGTGATTATGAAGATGATATTGAAGTGAACACTGGTGATGACTTTATCCTGGCAACCGATGAAGGTGAATCAGATCTTTATTGGGTTCCACCGGCAAACCCGGATCAATTCGTCAAAATGGAAGTTCCGTCACCGATTAGCAGGCCAAGTTTTACGGATGATGGTATTTCCTGTGTTTATGTTGACAACGAAAACAATATGATCCTGATCAATTTTGATTGGTCCCAGGGACTTGATTTTGGTGCTTTTTATCTTGAAGAAACACCACAAGCTATCTGGCGTAACGTTGTGGCTTCTAAAGATGGTACTAAAGTAGCCTATACCACCGCTAATCTGAGCAATGAAATATTTGTTTTCGATTTAATCAGCGGGGCTAATGAAATTTTCACACTCTTTAATCCAACTACAGCAGATGGTGGATTGAATACTGGCGACGTTTTGTATCCGGATTTTTTGGAATGGGATTACTCTGGGGAGTACATCATGTATGACGCTCTCAACAGGATTGAAAGTAACTTTGGGGACGGTATCGAATATTGGGATGTTTCATTCCTCCACGCTTGGGACAATGCACAGGAGGATATTGGATCAGGACAGATTGGTAAACTATTCACTTCGTTACCTGAAAACGTCAGCATTGGAAATCCTTCCTTCGCTAAAAATTCACCCTATATCATTGTCTTCGATTTCGTAGAAGCGTATTATGATAATTTTGGACAGGTTCAAACGGATTACCTCATTAAAGCAGCCAACATTGAAGCAGGTGAGGTTAGTGATATCTTCGAAAACACTACAGTCGGCTACCCAAATTATTCACCGGGAGATAACAAAATCCTTTTCACCTTTGATGATAATGGATCATTATTGCTGGCCACTATCGATGTAGAGGCCGATAATAAAATCCATCCTATACCTGGATCCGAAGTAGGCCTTTTGTCCGGAGGGCAAAAAGGAGTTTGGTTTGCTACTGGAGATCGTGAGTTTACATCTACTGAGGAGTCCGGTTATCATCCCTTGACTTTGAATGTATCTCCACAACCTGCTTCAACTTGGTTAAAGGTCGAAGCTGAATTTGAGCCGGGTGATGCAAATGCCAGTATCATTGATCTCACCGGTAGGTTGATACAGTCATCCAGAATGACAAGTGATGCCAAAATCGATGTGACAAGCCTTGCATCTGGGGCTTATCTTCTTAGGTGCATTGCTCCGGATGGTCAGCTTTACCAGACTAAATTTGTTAAGCAATAATTCGTTTGACCAGGAAAATCCTTGTAATTCGTTTTAGTTCCATAGGGGATATAATATTGACCACACCTGTGGTCAGAGTGCTCAGCGAACAGTTAGGTGCAGAAGTCCATTTCTTGACGAAACCGGCTTTTGCACCTTTACTGCAAGCCAATCCATATATCAGCAGAATCATCACTTTATCAGATGATTTCGAAAGCATGATAGAAGTGTTGAGGTCTCATGAGTATGAATTAATTGTTGATCTGCATCACAACATCCGAACGCAACGGATCAAAATGGCGCTCAAAAGGCCATCGAAAGCTTTTCATAAACTGAATTTTCAAAAATGGTTGTTAGTTCGTTTTGGCATTAATCGTTTGCCGGATATTCATATTGTTGACCGCTATTTATCAACTGTATCGGACCTGGGAATAAAACCGGATGGCAAAGGATTGGATTTGTTTATTCCTTTGGAAAATAAAGTCAATGTTCATTTTGATTTCGGATTGATACCGAATTCATATGTTGCAATAGTAACCGGAGCGGCACACCAGACGAAATGTATGACGACCGAACAAATGATCAGGTTGTGCCATCTACTCCATAAACCTGTTATACTACTTGGAGGTAAAGGAGAAATGGAAAAAGCAGAAGCGATCATGCATGGTACTGAAACGATTAATGTCGTAAACGCATGTGGAACACTGGATTTGCTTCAATCGGCTTCTGTAGTCAATCAGTCAGGAGTGGTAATCACTCCGGATACAGGACTCATGCATATGGCTGCTGCTCTGCGAAAACCACAAGTAGTGGTTTGGGGAAATACAGTTCCGGAATTCGGCATGTATCCATATTATGGAGATGAGAAAATTCCCTGGGTGAGTTTTGAGCAGGACCATCTCAAATGCAGGCCCTGCAGCAAATTAGGGTATCAGCAATGCCCCAAAGGTCATTTCAAGTGTATGTTGGACCATGATCTTGAAGCTATTGCCAGTGCGGCTGTAAAACTTATCGATTCAAATTGATTATCGTTGATTTTGATATTTTACTTTACCCCCCACAATAGTCAGTAATACTTTGGTTTCAAGTATACTTTCATTAGGACAGGTTAGTAGGTTTTGAGAAAGCACAACAATATCTGCCCATTTCCCGGGCTCAAGACTTCCTTTTATATCCTCTTCAAAGGCTGCAAACGCATTTCCGAGTGTATAAGAATAAAGTGCTTCCTCCCTCGTCATAGATTGTTCATTAAAAAAAACCTGGCCATTGTCAGTTCTTGTTCTGGTAACGGATGCATATAAATTGGGAAAGGGATCCAGATGTTCCACAGGGGCATGCGTTCCATTCGCAATAATTACACCAAGGTCCAGAAGACTGCGCCAGGCATAAGCTCCGGTTCTTGCTCTTTCTTCACCAAGACGCTTAACCACA
>DASXWI010000660.1:0-1571 GCA_036503755.1 Saprospiraceae bacterium
AGGCACAATGTTTAGTGATCGCACCCTGCGGAGCATCTGTTTAGTGTAAGACGCCAAAAGGCGCACTGTTTAAATGTTTAGTTTAACTCTACTAAACTTTCTAAACAGTGCGCCCTATGCCCTCTGCCCTATGCCCTATGCTTATTGCGCAAGGTATCCTCCATCTGCTGCATAATATGATCCAGTGACAAAAGAAGATTTGTCAGAGCCCAGCCAAAGGATGAGTTCGGCGATTTCTTCTGATTCACCAAGCCGGCCTATTGGATGTAAGCCTACTAACATTTTGAGTGTAGCTTCGTCAAGCGCATTTTTGACGAGAGGTGTATTTATATAACCTGGGCCAACAGCGTTGATACGAATTTTCTGATCGGCATATTCCAATGCTGCTGCTTTGGTTAATCCTACTACTCCATGTTTGGCTGATACGTACGCCGGTGACATTCGTGTACCCGCTGCTCCAAGGATAGAGGCGATATTGACAATACTACCTCCACCTGATTTGAGTATAGCTGGGATCTGGTACTTGAGACCATAGAAGACACCTGATAAATTGATGTTGATCACATTCTGCCATCCATCAATTGGATAATCCGCTGTTGCACCAAGTGGACCACCAATACCCGCATTGTTAACTGCAATATGGAGGGCGCCGTATTTCTTTATGGTTTGCTCCACCAGTTGCTGATGCTCTTCCGGTTTGCTGGTATCCGCCTTGATGAAGAAAGCTTCACCGCCACTGTTTTTTATTTCGTCCACGACTGCATTTCCATGCCCTTCGTGGATATCAGAGACCACTACCTTTGCGCCTTGTTTGGCAAATAAGATCGCTGCTGCCCTCCCGATACCCGAACCGGATCCGGTGATGATGGCTACTTTATTCTTTACGTCATTCATGATAATGGTTATTTAAAAATGAAAATTTATGTTTCAATAAGCCTATAACCTCTATAAGCCTATAAGCCCCTATTCAGACAAATCATCCCGCTTCAAGAAAACCTGTCCGGGCAGTAAAAGTTCTCTATTGTTTAACTAACTGCACTTCTGCATTAATCCTTACCTCATCGCTGACCATGACACCACCGGTTTCAAGAGCTGCATTCCAGTTAAGGCCCCAATCTTTGCGGTTGATTTTACCGCTGATGGAGAAGCCAGCTTTATGATTACCCCAGGGATCTTTTGACATTCCACCAAATTCCACATCAAGTGTAACCATCTTGCTCACGTCCTTGATCGACAGCATTCCTCTCAACTGGTAATTTGCTGAATCCAGTTTTTTAAACGTAGTTCCTTCAAATGTAAGTTCAGGGTATTGTTCAACATCGAAGAAATCACTGCTTTTCAGGTGACCATCCCTGCTATTGTCATTGGTAAAGATGGAATCTGTAGCGACGATAACTTTTACTTTCGCGTCACTGAAATCATTACCATCACTTTCAATCGTCCCGGAAAATTTTCTGAATTCCCCTTTAACATTAGTGATCATGAGGTGTTTAACCTTAAATAGAAGTTCGCTGTGCGAAGGGTCAATGGCCCATGCTGTTTTTACTGCGGTAGCTTGCATGATATCGTAT